>JANNQH010000251.1:0-1856 GCA_031400655.1 Deltaproteobacteria bacterium
AGCGCTCTTCGCCTCCTGGTCCCGGGCACGGCGGGCGTGGAACTCTCGCGAGCACGCATCGCACCCACACCCCCGACAGCGGACGCCGTGGTCGCACGTCGTGGTGTGCTCGACCCGAACCCGGTTCCGACAGACGGCGCACCTCGTGTGGATCGGCGATTCGGTCCGCATCGTCACCCGGTCACCTCGTCGCTCTCCGGGTACGAGTGCCGGATGCGGATCATGTCGCGAGGGGCCTCTTTGCGGAGATCGGCCAGGTGTTCGGCGACCTGCTTGGCCCGCCAGTTGAGCTCGCCCGGCGGCGACCACCCCTCGTCCGGGTTCGTGAGTAGGCCCGTGTTCTTGGGGTCCCCCCTTCTGGGGGGGGCCCCAAGAACAGTCTTGGTCTCTGTCTTACTAGTTGTGTGCCCGAGGTGGGCCCTCTCCGTGCCCCGCGTGTGCCCACGTCGCAGCTTTTCCCGAGCGAAATCAACGGGCCTCTGTGCCCGCTGTGTGCCCTCGCTGTGCCCTCGCTGTGCCCTCTCGAGCGTGCGCCATTCGGCCACACCTTGGAGGTATTCCGACACGATCGATCGGGCCACTTTGTGGGAGACTGCCCACAGCCTGGAATACTCCCGCGTCGGCCTCACGCGCTTGCGGAAGTGGTCCCGGTCCAGCTCGAGCAGCGCCATGATGCGCTTCGGGTCGCCCTGGTGCCGAAGGAACAGATCAGAATCGACGCGGTGGAAACCCGCCATCAGCGCCTCCGGCCCCGGCTCGTGGCCGGGCGGTTGGCCCTCAAGAGAGCTTCCGCGTTGACTCGCGCCTGGCGCATCTCGCGTGGGAACTCGTCGAGAACACGGACCACGACGTCGGCGGACGCACGCTCCGTTGCCTCGAGCTCCGACACCCTCGACTGGACGAGACCCAGCTTCGAGGCGAACTCGGATTGCGTGAGACCGGAGGCTTCGCGAATCTTGCGCAAGGGCTTCATCGGCAATATCGATATCTCAGCGGCAACACGCCGGCAAGTGGGCACGATGACGACACGCGAAGCCCAGATCGGCCGAACCGATGAACCTCCGGCAATAGCTAGCGTTCTCCGATGGTCGAGCGAGACGCCAACGTCGGACGACGGATCGGAGATCGGATCCGACTCCAGCGCCGCGCGCTGGGACTCACTCAATCAAAGCTCGCGGCTGCCATCGAGAAATCCCAGAACTCGATATCCGATTTCGAAACTGGCGTCGCGATGCCCGCAGGAGAGACCCTGCGGCGCCTTTCGATCGTCCTCCAAATGCCGGCGGACTGGATCTTGAACGGAGCACCTGGCGTGCCTGGGGAGATGCAGGACCTACTCGTGCGGCTGATTGACGCGTTCGGCGACGACGGACCGGGACTCCTAGCGAACGCAACCGACGAGGAGCTTGCCCGCTTCGTCCGCCTGTTCCGCGCGGTCGTGGACGAAAAGTAGGGCGTCGAGACCACTTCCCGACCTGCCTGGTTGACACATCGCTCCCGCAGCTCTATCGGTAATATCGATAATTGAGCATCGGGAGGGGCGATGGATCGAGATCAGAGCTTTCGAGCACGGCGCTCGGCAACGAACTGGCTGCACCGCGCGATTGATTTCCCCGACGATCACGGGTGGGTCTGCATCGGCCTGGTCGTGATCGCAGGCCTGGGCGGCTACTTCTGGGAACTCGCGACCCGTTGATATCGCCCCAGCCGATCCGCGCGGGTTATGCTGAGCGCACCGCCATGGCGCTCACCCTCGGACACGTACGCCGCGAATCCCGCAGAGGCCGACCGCCGGCGTTCTACGTCGAACTCTGGTGGGAAGGCGTCGAGTACCGCGTGCGGCGCGTGCCGATGAT
>JANNQH010000252.1:0-5313 GCA_031400655.1 Deltaproteobacteria bacterium
CCGCTTGCGCCGCCTCCTGGGGAGACTTCGCATCGACGTATCGGAGGACGTAGAAGCCAACGCGCTTGGCAACTCCGTCGACCTCCAGCAAGAAGTTGCGGCCGTTGATTTCGACTTCGTAGGTCGGCATAGCTTGTCTCCCGATGCCGCGTTGCGCATCGACGATCAGCGACAGTTCGCCCGGCTGTATTGATTGGTTATGCGGCGCGCCTATTTAGAGTTTGGTTTGAACTTGGGCCACTGGTTATACCCGATGGCTGGGTCATTTGAGCGATACGTTCGGATCAGCTCGACTTCCTTCGCAGACAGCGCAGCTTCATTTGCGGTCTCCGACTCCCAAAAGATCTCTTTCCGGATTGAGTAGTCTCGACGCTGGTCGTCGGGCAGGCTGGCAAAGTCTGCATTGACGAGTGCGAGATTTTGGCTGCCCATGTAACGAGCACTGCCGGTACTGTCCTTGCCGACGTATATCTTGCCGGTGGGATACGTCAGCTTGTATACCTGCTTCATCGAGGCCATCGCTCCGCTGCCCGATCCACGTCGCGCAGAATCCCGCCGCCTAGCTACCTGCAGCGTAGCGAGCGCCCGGCGCGGCGCGGGGTGCGCGAAGTAAAGCGCAGCCGGAGCCCCGATCCAGCGGAACGACAGCTATTGCGCAGACAGTCGGCGCGGCAAGGCGTTCGCAACTCGGGCGAGCCATTCGCGCTCCCCGCGTCGGGTCGGGTGCGCCTTGTGAGACGACCCGATGGTCGTCCGACTCAGCAACTCATCCCGCCCAGGGCTGCACACTCTTCTTGAGCGCCGCATACCCCTCGAGGAACCCCGGCCGCTTCGGCGAGAAGATCGCATCGAACTGTGCGAGCGCCTTGTCGAGGAACTCCGCCACCTTCTTGTTGCCCGGATTCGCGTCGAGATACGCGTCGCGGATCAGCACGAAATGGATGCGCGGATCGTAGGGTTGCTTCGTGCCACCCATCGACTCGTCGCCGTCGAGCAGTCGCAGCAGCATCGCGTCGGCCGAGCCCAGCGTCTGCTCGTGGATCGGCGGGCCGGTCATCCGGTACATGATCGAGGTCATGTCACGGCCGTTGCCGGTCGTGTAGCCCATCTCGGTCCAGAGCTTGTTCATGTCCTTTTTCGTACCGGTGTAGTCGAGCACGATCTGGCCGAAGCGGCGCAGCGGGTCGGAGACATCGGCGAGCAGATCCGTCAGGCGATCGCCGTCGAGATCCGTCGCGAGCACGATGCAGTCGCGCTTCTCGATCAGGTCCCAGATCAGCAGGCCGAAGTTGGTATCGGAGATGTGCTGCTCGATCTGGCCGGTCCAGCTCTCCATGCCGGCTTTGAAGTCCTTGGGCAGCAGGGCAATGATGCGATCGACGTTCTCACGGTGCTCGACATAGCCATCGACGGCGTACTTGCGGCCGACCTTGAACTTCGTTCCTTGCAGGAGCCAAGACAGGAGGCCCGCGTTGATGCCGTCCTCTTGCGCTTGCGTGGGTTTGAAAGCGACGCGGCCGAGCTTGCCCGTGTCGTTCACCATCTGCAGGAAGCGGCGGCAGGCGTAGGCCATCTGGACGCCGGGCGAGTTCATCTCCGAGTGGACGATGCCCGTCTTCGCGTCGACGCTGAACTTCTTTTTATCCTGGGAGTAGGGGAGACACGGCATGCAGCGCACGACCGTGATGCAGCCGTACGGACGGACGTTGCAGTAGACGCCCGCCTGGGTGCGCAGCGGCGCGTTGCCCGACTTGCCCTTCACGACGACGCGGCCGCCCTTGCCGTCGTTGACGTAGGCGTCGCCCGCGGTCGACCATTTGATCGAGGTGCACGGCATGTTCCCGAACCAGGAGAGCGGCTCGAGATCACGGTCGTGCCGGTACTGTGCCCACATCGGCACCATATAGAAGGGCAGGCCCAACACGTCGGCCGCCATGATCGTGCCGAGCATTGCGTAGGCGTCGGTCAGCGCGTGGGCGACGGGCTTGGCGCCGCCCTCCCCACGCGAGGAGAAGTTGCCGCCCTGCCAGATCAAGGCGTCCGGGTAGCCCGTCGGGCGGACGTCGCTCCTGGCATAAAGGCTTGCGAGGAGTCCCTCGAGATCGCCACCCGCGGCTTCGGTGCGGGCGATATTGAGCAGGTCGAGCATTTCGAAAAGTCTCCAGCTGGGGGTCTGTGCGGGGCGCGGGCTCTGGTGTCGGAAGGGGAGCATGGTAAGGACCCACGGCGATCGACTGCAAGGGCCTCTCGATCGCGATCGCGACCGCGGATGGCCTGTGGTAGCAATGGACCGGGCTGTGCCCCATCCGGCCCCCTATCCACTCGAGATCCGCTCGAGAGAGGAGCCCCCCGCGTGGACAAGATCCGCTTCGACGACATCGCAGCCCTGCAGCAGCAAGTGAGCCAGGAGTTCGGGGAGTTCGGTGGGCCCCTCGAGGTCAGTCAGGACATGATCAACCGCTTCGCCCAGATCACCGGCGATCATCAGTGGATCCACATCGATGTCGAGCGCGCGAAGAAGGAGAGCCCCTTCAAGACGACCATCGCCCACGGCTTCCTCACGCTTTCGCTGCTGCCCCTGCTGAGTGCACAGGCCAAGGACACCTTCGCCGTCGTCGGCCACGGCAATGCCGTCAACTACGGCTCCGACAAGCTCCGCTTCCTCTCCCCCGTGCCGGCGGGCGCGAAGATCCACGCGCACAGCCGGCTCGTATCCGCCGAAGCCGGGGCCAAGGGGACGCGGGTCGAGACCGAGATCGCGGTCCACGTCGTCGGAAGCGATCGCCCGGCGCTGCTCTACAGCATGATCATCCTCTACCAGGGGAAAGAGCAGGGGAAGGTCGGCTGAAAGCGAGTGCCCCGCGCGCCCCATCCCGCGTTCTCCGGCTGGCGCGTCTGCGCGGCGTCGGTCCTGACCCAGTCGGTCGCGATCGGGTTCACGCTTGGCAGCGTGGGCGTCTTCGCGGCGCCGCTGGCGGCGGAGCTCGGCGCCACCGCGACCCAGTTCAACATCGGGGTCAGCCTCTTCAGCCTGATGATGAACCTCTCGATGCCCTTCATCGGAGCTCAGCTCGGCCTCGGGCGCATCCGGGGCGTCATGACGGCGGGCGCATTGGTGCTCGCGCTCTCGCTCGCTGCGATGTCCCAGGCCCGCGAGCTCTGGCAGGTCGGGCTCGGCTTCGGCGTCGGCTCAGCGATCGGGATGGCGATGCTCGGTCCGATGTCGTCGTCGACGGCGATGGCCAACTGGTTCGAGCGCCTGCGCGGCCGCGCGCTCGGGATCGCGAACATGGGCGGTCCGGCCGGACCGATCGTGATCGCACCGGCTGCCGCCTGGGCGATCGGCCAGATCGGCTGGCGCGGGACGCTGCTCGGATTCGCTGCCCTGACCCTCGCGATCGGCGTTCCCTGCGTGTGGCTCGGCATGATCGATCGGCCGAGCGACGTCGGTCAGTTCCCGGACGGTGAGCTGCCGGCGGCGAGCGGATCGGGCGGCGGCGAGGCGCTTGGCCACACTTTGGAGTGGAGCGCATCACTGCTGGCGCGCTGTCGGGATTTCTGGTTTGCCGCCCTCGCCGCGGGCCCCTTCGCCGCGGTCGGCATCGTGATGGCCACCAACGCGATCCCGTACATGACCGAGCTCGGGGCCGCGCCCGAGGCCGCGGCGCTCGTCGTGATTCCGCAGTCGATCGGCGCCGTGTTGGGGCCCGTCGTGTTCGGCGCTCTGGCGGACCGGATCCATCCGCGGCTCTTGTTCGTGGGTCTGATCGGGCTTCTCTGCACGGGACTCGTCGGACTGGTATTCCAGCCGAGCTATGCGGTGGCCCTCGTGCTCTTCAGCATGATCGGGATCGTCGGCGGCTCGATGATGGCGGTCTACGGGGCCCTGGTCGCACGTTTATTCGGCGCGGCCGCGTTCGGACAGGTGTTAGGCCTGGGGGCACTCGTCGGTCTGCCCGCGATCGTCTTGACACCGCTCGCCTTCGGCGCCGCTTTCGACGCGACGGGCAGCTATGCGCTCGGACTCCTCGTCATGGTCGGCACGCTCGCGGCGGCGGCGCTGCTCTTCGCGCTTCTGCCGAGTGGACCGGCCCGGCGACCCGCCTAGCAGGATTGCGGCGAGCGCTCGCGCCTCAGCCGAGCGCCTGCGCCTGCGCCTCAGCCGAAGAATCGCGTCTTCAGCTCCTCGACGGTCGATCGGCTGATGCCCGCGAGCTGCTCTGCGCTGCGCGCATCGTCGAAGTCCGAGGCCGCGAGGCGGGTCTGGAGCGCCAGCGCGGAGGCAAAGCTCTCGGTCTGCGTATCGAGCATCCGGATGCGGGTCTTGCCGGTCTTCGGATCGAGGATCTCGTCGAACGGAATCGGCACGATCTGCTGGTTCTGGCGCGTGATCATCACGTTCGCGTGGCCGGCCAGCAGCGTCGCGACCGCCGCCGCGCCGAGCTCCCGCGTGTATTCCTGGTCGAAGGCGTTCGGCGCCACGCAGCGAAGCTCGTAGCCCACGTCCTTCACGACCATCGTCGTCTTGATGCCGTGGAGCGCAAGACCCTTCTCGACGCGGTCGCGCACCAGACGGCCGAGCGGCAGCTCGGCCAGTCGCAGATGGCCGTGCTCGTCGCGGGGCAGGTCCGGAAATGCGGCGAGATCCGCGGGGTCGAGGCATGCGCCGAGGCCCTCGGCCAGCACGACGACGCCGTGGGGCCGACCTTCGGCCGTCGATTTCAGGATCGAGCCCTCGACAGCCCGGGCGATCCGATCGAGGGGCACCTTCGCCCCGCCGAACTCCTCTGCGACGAGCACCATCGTCGCGTTCGCCGAGTGGGCAGCGCCTAACGCTAGATGGCCGGCGTTGCGGCCCATCATGACGACGATGTACCAGCGGCCCGCCGTGCGTGCGTCCTCGAGCAGCGTCGCGAGGATTCCGGCCGCCGTCGCGCGCGCCGTCTCGAAGCCGAAGGTCGGAATGCCGGGGGGCAGCGGAAGGTCGTTGTCGATCGTCTTCGGCACGTGGGCCACACGCAGATGATTGCCCGCCGCTGCGCCCACCGTGCGCGCCGAGAAGCACGTATCGTCGCCGCCGATCGAGATCAGGTGGTCGATCCCGAGCCGGCCGAGGGCGTCGACCACGCGGTCGAGGTTGGCCCGGTCCTTCGTCGGATTGGCCCGCGAGGTCTTCAGGATCGAGCCGCCCTGCTCGTGGATCCGCGAGACGGCCTCGGCATCGAGGTCGACGACGTGGTCGATGTCGCCCTTCATGAGCCACTCGAAGCCCTGCAGGATCCCGATCACCCGCGCCCCCCGCCCCCGCGCCGC
>JANNQH010000253.1:0-2154 GCA_031400655.1 Deltaproteobacteria bacterium
CTCGAGATCGTCGAGAGCCTCTCGAAGGACTACGACGTCGTCTGGGGCTCCATGATCAAGCAAGCGCTCCGGCGGGTGCACCCCGACTTCAACGAGGCGAATGCGGGCTACCGCAACTTCAACGAGCTGTTGCAGGACGCCGAGAAGGATGGCTGCGTGCGGCTCGAGTACGACGAGCGCCGGGGTAACTACCGCGTGGATCTCGTCGACGACGTCTGAGGAGCGAGCCGACGCGGTGCCCGGAACCGCGCCGTCGCCGTGAGGGCCAGCACGCCGGCGCCGAGCAGCAAGGCCAGGCCGGGCTCGGGGGCTTCGACCGGATTGCTCGGATGTAGACAGCCCGTGTCGTTCGGGAAGTCGGCGGCGAGATCGAGGTCGTCGTCGGCCCCATTGTCGCATTGATAGGCGGGGCCGCGCTCCCAGACATCCAAACCGTTCGCGCAGCCCGGGTCCCCGGGAAAGTCGATCAGCCCGTCTCCGTCGTCGTCGCTCCCGTTGTCGCAGATGAGGGCGCTTCCTCGCTCGCTCGCATCCGTCGCGCTCGCGCAGCCCGGGTCGGTCGGAAAATCCGAGAGGCCGTCGCCATCGTCGTCGAGTCCGTCGCTGCAATCGGGGCGATCGGTGACGGCGAGGATGTCGGCTCGATAGGCATAGAGATCGACGATCAGGCCGACGTTGCCGTAGAGCGAGGTGGAGCTGGGCTGTCCGACGAAGGTGGCGTGGGCGAAGAGGATGCCGAGGAGCTCGGCGGATCCGCCGCTGCCGGTGAAGGCACCACCGCCCGAGTCGCCGGTCACGACGTCGGCCTCGTGCTGGCCGGCGGGCGGATTCGAGATCTGGTCGAAGCTGATCCGGAAGGCCCGGGTGTCGAGTGAGGTTTCGTCGATCCCGCTGATCCGATTCGTGCCCCAGCGCTTCGTCGCTGCTGCCGACCATTGCCAGCCACTCACACCCATCCACGAAGTCGCCGCACCGCGGCCGACGCCGTTGCCGATCACGGTGATGAGGGTATTGAGCGTGGCCGGGTTGTCGGTGATCGCGACGTCGGCGAGCGCCGGACGCGTCGCGAGCTTGAAGGCGATCAGGTCGGCCTGGGTCGAATCGGGATTCGTGAAGCGGACCGTCGACCCTGGGATCGGCGCATGGCTCGTCCCAGCAAGGACGAGCGCTCCCTCGCCCACGTGGCTCGCGGTCAAGACCCAGCCATTGCGGAAGTAGACCCCCGACAGGCCGTTGACTACGCCGACCCGGTTGAAGCCGGGATCGGAGGCCGGTGCCGTCGTGTTGCCGGTCCCGTCGCCGGTGGCGATCAGGGCGGCGGATGCCTGCAGAGCCGTGAGCGCCAGCAGAGCCAGGACGGCCGCGAGCGACGTTGTGACGGTCTCCACACGAGCGCGGACCGCGCCTCGGCTCGGGCGGCTCACCGGCACGGCTAATCGCGCCGACGGGCTAGGAGGGCGCAGCGCAGGGAGCAGGAGTCGCATCGGCGTCGATTCGTCCGCGTCTGGGGCCCGAGCCCGCTTGGATGCCCTGTCCGCGCCCGACGAGGGCGCGGCTGATCCTACCATGGCGGGTGAGCACCGGAGTGTCGTTTTCGTGGATTACCGATCAGGCAGTCTGCCGCCGAGGATCGCATGGCAATGGGCACGCAGGTTGTGGCAGGCATCACGCAACGGCTCGAGCCGAGCCCGCCCCAGGCTGGAATTCGCTGCGGCCTCGACTGCCGCACCCGCGCGAGCGAGGTCCGCTTCGAGGCGCGCGACGCCCGCGAGCGCCGCCCGCGCCGCGGTCGAGAGATCCGCGTCCGGCCTCAGCTGTGCGGCGTTGAGGATGTCCTGCCATTCGCGTCCGACGAGTGCTTCAGATTCCTCGAGCCGCTCGAGCACGCTGCGAAGCGCGCGGCTGTATTCGCCGTGAACCGACATTGATGTGAGCCCGCCCCCTCGGCCGCCATTCTCGCACGCTCACGCGGGCATCGCCGTGGGATCGGGGTCGAGACGGGCGCGAGCGGTCCTCAGCGCTGGCAGCGAGCCCGCCCTCGACGGACGAGCGCGAGCACGAGGAAGGGCTCGATGCCGACCAGGCCACAGCCCCCGCCGCCGCCCCCCGCGCCACTCTGGGAAGCGAGCGGATCTTCGTCCCCACCGCCGCCCG
>JANNQH010000254.1:0-9700 GCA_031400655.1 Deltaproteobacteria bacterium
ATCGTCGCACCGGGAATCGGCGGCCCAGCGTCCGCGCGCGGCTCGCTGCAGGCGAGGTAACCGGACATCGCGAGATAGTTGATGTCGTGGCCCGCCCAGCCCGAGGCCGGGCCGTCCTGTCCATAGCCCGACGTCGAGCAGTAGACGAGTCGCGGATTGCGCGCGCGCATCGCGGCAGGACCGATGCCGAGACGATCGACGACGCCCGGGCGAAACGACTCGATTACGACGTCGGATTTCTCGCCCAGCTTGAGCAGCGCCTCGCGCCCGGCGTCGGCCTTGAGATCGATGCGCATGCGCTTGAAATCGCGGCTCGCGCCGTAGGTGTGGTAGACCGGCCTGGTCTGCAGGGCGCCCTGCTTCGCAACCGGCGCGATCACGACGACCTCAGCCCCGTAGTCGGCGAGCATGCGACCGGCGCGCGCGGCGGGGCCCACGGCGCCGAGGTTCAGCACCCGAATACCGTCGAGCAGATGCGGCGATTGGGACGGGGGGGTCGACACGCGAGGGGCTCCGGAAAGAAGGGGGCGTGGGGCTAGAAGCACTTCGGAAGGCCGAGCCCCCGCTGCGCGATGATGTTGCGCTGGATCTCGCTGGTGCCGCCGCCGATCGTGTCGACGACGGTGTAGCGGTACGAGCGTTCGTAGCGGCCGCCGACGGGCGCTTCCGCCTCTTCGGGCTTGAGGGCGGCGTCGGGGCCGATCAGGTCGAGGGCGAAGTTGGCGATCCGCTGACCGAGCTGCGATTGCCACATCTTGTACATCGCGGCCTCGACGGTCGGCACGCGCTGCTTGAGCGCCTCGCTGATGACCTTGCGCTGGAGCTTGCGCGCCACTTCGAGGTCGGCTGCGAGCTTCGCGATCGTCTTGCGAACGACGGGATCCGACGCGAGCGGCTCGCCATCGAGTGTCGCCGTCGTGACGTACTCGACCAGCCCCTTGAGCTTCATCTCGACGGGACCCACCGGCAGCATCGCGAAACGCTCGAGATCAAGGGCCTCGCAGATATAAGTCCAGCCATCGCCGACCTTGCCCACGACGTGGGAATCGGGGACGAAGACCGAATTGAAAAAGACCTCGTTGCTGCGCTCATCGCCGATCGTGTAGGTCGCATGGATCTCGAAGCCCGTGTGGTTCATCGGGACAAGGAAGAGCGTGATGCCCTTGTGCTTGTGCTCGGAGGTGCGCGCGCCGACCCAGTACCAGTCGGCAAAATGCGCGGAGGTCGTCCAGATCTTGTGACCGTCGAGGACATAGCCGCCACGGGCCTCGTCGCGGGTCGCTTTGAGCTGCATCGAAGCGGCATCGCTGCCGGACTGGGGCTCCGAATAGCCGATCGCGAACTCGATCTCGCCGCGGATGATACGGGGCAGGAAGTAGGACTTCAGCTCCTCGTTGCCGTGACGGATAATGGTCTTGCCGACGATGCCGACGCCCTTGCCAGGCTGGGGCGCGCCGAAACGAGAGAGCGCCTCTGTCAACACGAAGTCGTAGATGCCGGAGCGCTCCTGGCCGCCGTACTGCTTGGGCCAGGACATGCCGAGCCAGCCCTTCTCGGCGAGCTTGCGCATGAAGGCTCGCTTCGCCGGCGTCTCGACGGTCTGGGAGAGGTGTTCGGGATTCCGGTCCATGACGTCGTCGGAGCGATTGGCCTCGAGAAAAGCCACGACTTCGCGCTCGAACGCCAATACGTCGGGGGAAAGGTCGAAATCCATGAACTGGAACCTCGCTTGGAGTCCGGCCTGCTGGGACGCGGCCGAGCGATCATTACGATACGCCGCGTCTTGAAATTTATCCAGACCCCGAAAGGGCCTCCGAGCTACCCGATCCGCCCCCCGAATTGCGCAGCCAGCCGTCGCATCCCCGCGAGCCAGCGATCGATGTCCTGGCCTTTGCGCTGGTAGTACGTCCGCACGACTTCATGCGGCAGGATCAGGAACTTCTCTTCACGCAGCCCGGTGACCGTGACGCGCGCCAGCTCCTCCGGCTCGAGCATGCCGTCGACGCCTGCCACGCCCCCGCCCTCGACGATCGCGCTCATATTCGTGCGCACCGCCTGGGGACACAGCGCCGAGACGCGGATCCCGCGGTCGCCGTAGGTGATCGAGAGCCACTCGCTGAAGGCGACTGCTGCGTGCTTCGTCACAGCATAAGGGGCGGAGCCGATCTGGGTGAGGAGTCCCGCCGCCGAGCAGGTGTTGAGGAGGTAGCCGCGACCGCGGGCGAGCATCGAGGGAAGCACGGCGTGGGCCGCATGGACGTGGGCCATCACGTTGACGTCCCAGATCCGCTGCCAGGCGTCGACCGCGACCTCGGGTCCGCCCACAGTGAGGATCCCGGCGTTCGAGACAAAAAGATCGATCGGACCGCTGTCGCCCTCGACCTCGCGCACGAGCGCTTCGACGGCGGTCCGCGACGCCACGTCGACCGCAAACGCCCGGCCCTCCACAGACCGGGCGACCTCCTTTGCGCGCTCGAGATCGAGATCGACGACGGCAATCCGCCGTGCCCCTTCCCGTGCAAACGCTTCGCAGAGCGCGCGACCGATCCCGTTGGCTCCACCCGTGACGACGATGTTCGCGCCCGAAAGCTCCATGCCGATCCCCTCTACGCGATGCGGCCGCGTGGCGGTCGCCGTGCGAAGTTCGCTGCCAGAATGACCGGACGAGCGTATCACCGCCGCCGCCGGATCGTGTGTTAGCGTCCGGCGCCATGAGTTGGAAGCCTGAAGTCGACGAGATCGAACGCCGACGTGCCCGCGCCCTCGAGATGGGTGGCAAAGAGGCAGTCGACAAACGCCGCGAACGCGGCCTCTTGAACGTCCGCGAGCGGATCACGCGCCTCGTCGATCGCGACTCTTTTCGCGAACGCGGCCAGCTCTCCGGCTCGAGCAGCGATCCCGACGGCAAGGACTTCACACCGACCGGCGTGATCCTCGGGACCGCGCGCGTCGGCGGCCGCCCGATCGTCGTGTGCGGCGACGACTTCACCATCCGCGGCGGCGCTTATTCGCCTGCGAGCTTGAAAAAAGGACTCTACGCGGAAGAGCTCGCGATCGATCGCAAGATTCCCCTCGTGCGGCTGCTCGAGGCGGGCGGTGCATCCGTCGCGGGCGCGACCGGCACGCGCGGGAGGTCGGGCTACGACTGGACGGCGCCGCCGGTGATGAACGTGCTCTCGATGCAGACGCTGGCCGCGGTGCCGGTCGTCTGTATCGCGCTCGGCCCGGTCGCGGGCTTTCCGGCCGGCCGCCTGATCGCGTCACACCTCTCGATCATGACCCAGCACACCTCGCAGGTCCTGACCGGCGGCCCAGCCGTCGTCGCGCACGCGATGAAGGAAGAGCTCACGAAAGAAGAGCTCGGCTCGGCGCAGGTCCACGGCCGCAACGGCATGGTCGACAACGTCGCGACCGACGAAGTCGACGCCCTGCGCCAGGCCCAGCAGTTCCTCTCTTATCTCCCGAGCCACGCCGGCGAGGCGCCGCCCTTCTTCGACGTCGGCGATCTGCGCAGCCGGCGCGAAGAGTCGCTGCTCGAGCTGATCCCGCGAGAGCGCCGCCGCGCGTTCAAGATGCGCAAGCTGATCGAGTGCGTCGTCGACCAGCGGAGCTTCTTCGAGATCGGGAAGCTCTGGGGCCGCAGCCAGATCACCGGCCTCGCCCGCATGAATGGCCACTCGATCGGCGTCCTCGCGAACGACTGCCATCACGATGGCGGCTCGATGACCCGCGACGGCGCCGACAAGATCCGCCGCTTCGTCGAGCTCTGCGATCTCTTTCACCTTCCGATCGTGTCTTTCGTCGACGAGCCGGGCTTCGCGATCGGGAGCAAGGCCGAGCAAGCGGGCACGATCCGGGCCGGCATGAGCGCCATGTTCACTGTGCTGCAGTCGACGGTGCCCTGGTTCGCTTGCGTCGTGCGGCGCTCGTACGGCGTTGCGCAGGGAATCCATCTCGGGTCGAAGCCGACGGTCGTCGCCTGGCCCTCGGCGATGAGTGGCGCGCTGCCGGTCGAGAGCGGCGTCGCCCTCGCCTTCCGCCGCGAGATCGAGTCGGCGCCCGATCCCGACAAGAAGCGAGCCGAGCTCGAGGACGAGATGGCGAAGGCGCAGTCCGTCCTACCCCGGAGCGAGGAGTTCGGCGTCCACGATCTGCTCGATCCGCGGGATACGCGGCCGGTGATCTGCGACTGGCTCGACGAGGTCCAGACGGCGCTCGCAGGGCACGTGAAGGCGGGGGCGCCGCGTTATTCGCTGCGGCCCTGAGGCGACGCGACCGCCCCACCGATCATTCAGCCCGCCTAACGCCCCTCGAAGCGCGGCGTCCGCCGCTCCGCGAAGGCCGCGACCGCCTCTGTGTAGTCGTCCGTCAGCGCACCACGCACCATGCGATCCGCCTCGTAGCGCAGACATGTCTCGAGATCCGCCTCGAGGGCGCGGTTCAAGTTCGCCTTCATGAATCGCAGCGCGATCGGCGGCCCCGCGGCGATCTGGGCCGCCAGCTTGAAGGTCTCCTCGGCGAGCAGTGCATCGGGGACGACGCGATTGAAGAGGCCGAGCTCGAGGCCCGTCTTGGCGTCGACCCGCTCGGCCGTGAAGTAGATTTCGCGGGCCTTCGCGGGGCCGACGAGCCGGGTCATGAACCAGCTGCCTCCATAGTCACCCGAGAGCCCGAGCTTCGCGAAGGACGTGACCAGGAACGCCGACTCGGCAGCGATCCGGAGATCGCAGGCCAGGGCGATCGAGCAGGCGGCGCCGGCCGCGGGCCCGGGTAGCGACGCGATCGTCGGCTTCGTCGAACGGTGGAGCATGCGCGGCAGCTCGTGCTCCCAGCGAAGCTGGCGCTGGCGATCCTCCATGACTGGCGGCTTCCCCTCCTTCTGCATGCGCTTCGTGTCGCCGCCGGACGAGAACGCTCCACCGGCCCCCGTCAGCACGAGACAGCCGACCTCCGGATCCTCTTCGAGCTCGCGCACGAGGAGATAGAGCGCCTCCTTCATGTCCATCGTCAGCGCGTTCTTCGCCTCGGGGCGATTGAACGTGAGCGTCGCGACGCGCTCGCGCACATGGCAGAGGACCTCGGGCGTGCCGGTCTCGCGTGAAGCGACGGCGTCGGCAGTATCCATAGAGTCTCCTGGTCTCCTCATGGGCTCATCCATCGCGCCCGTTTCAACACGTCGCGGGAGGCTATCATGCGGCGCCCGGTCCCGCGGCCGGCGAAATTTAGATGGTCACGCGAGACAGGAGATTCACGATGGGTCTGCCCAACCCGCCGGCGCTCGGTGCGCATGCGCTTCCCCTTGGCACGTTCGATGGACAGACAGTCATCGTGACCGGCGGCGGTACCGGCCTCGGCAAGGCGATCGCCGTCGAGTTCGGCCGGGTCGGCGCCAAGGTCGCGATCCTCTCCCGGGGCGAAGGCCATCGCGAGGCCGGACTCGCGGCACTCCGCGAGGTCGGCGCGAAGTCGATCGCCGTCGCCTGCGACATCCGCGATCCGGAAGCCGTGGCCCGCGCGTTCGACGAGGTCACGAGCCAGCTCGGCCTGCCCGACCACATCGTGAACAACGCGGCCGGAAATTTCCCGGTGCCCGCCGAGGACATGAGCCCGAACGCCTGGAAGACGGTGACGGACATCGTGCTCAACGGAACCTTCTACTGCTCGCGCGAGTTCGGCCGCCGCCACATCGTCTCGGGCACTCCCGGCTCGATCATCAACATCGGCGCCGCCTACGCCTGGACCGGAGGACCGGGCTTCGCCCATTCCTCCGCGGCGAAAGCGGGCGTCAAGAACATGACCGAATCGCTTGCGGTCGAGTGGGGCCCGTACGGGATCCGCGTCAACGGCCTCGTCCCCGGCCTCTTCCCCCATGACGACGAAACCGCGAACATACGCTCCGTCCCCGAGCGGCGGAAGAACGACGGCCTGCGCTGCCCCGCCCATCGCGTTGGATATCCCCACGAGCTCGGCTGGGCCGCGACCTTCCTCGCCTCGCCCTTCGCCAGCTTCATCTCGGGCCACACGCTCGTCGTCGACGGCGCCAACTGGCAGCGGCGCGCGATGCTGATGCCCGAGTTCGTGCCGATCCGCGAGCAGATGGGCAAGGGTCCCTTCGACCCGAACCCGCCGAAGCGCAGCTAACACTCGGGGAGCAGGCGAATGCTGCGCGGGCTTTCGGTTGGCGTGTCGCTCGGTCTTGTCCTGGGCCTCGCCTCGCCCGCCCACGCGGAGCTCGTCGCCGAGCGCATCACGGCCGAGACTTTCGACAGCCGCCAGGTCGGCGGACCGGACGCGGACGCGGGCATCGACGACTGGGCTCTCAGTAACGGAACGATCTGCGCCGCGATCTCCGACCCCGCCCACGAGAGCCCGCTCTCGCCCCGCGGCGGTGTCCTGATCGATCTCGGGCATTGCGGCGCCGCAGACGATCAATGGGCCGTGCTGCAGCCGCTACTCAATCTCTCGCAAAAAGAGCTCGTGCCGATCGAACAGATCCTGGCGGGCCGCGACGAGCAGAGCGCATGGATCCGCACGCGGGCTCTCTACAACGGCGTCGAGGTCCTGACCACCTACACCCTCGCTGAGGCCGAACCGACCGCCCTCACCGTTTCGATCCGCGCGCGGCGTGTCGAGGCAGGCGCGCGGCTCTTCGCCGTCGGAGCGATCGCGCTCCACGCGAGCGGCCAACTCTCGAGCTTCTCGCTCACGCGCGCCGACCTCGCCGCATCTCGCGGATTCGCCCACCCGCCCTCCGACCGCAGCTCGACGCGCAAGCTGCTCGCGTCGCTCGACGCGGCGGACCTGACGGTGCTCGTCGGCGGCGAGGGCTGGCCGCCGATCAGCTACGGCATCGAGCAGGTCGGCGCCGCCCTCGAGGAGAGCGGCGAGACGAACGCGATCTCCAGCTTCACGATCACGGGCAACCACTACACGCTCCAGAACGCCCTCGCGAACCCGCCGTGGTTCGGCAGCGCCAGCGGGACGCCGGGCCTGCTGCAGATGCTCCAGATCCCCTTCATGGATCTCGAGTCCGAGACCGTACTCGCCCTCGACTACCGGATCTGGGTCGGTGAGCGCGCAGACGTCGCGTCGATCACCGATCGGATCTTCGCGAACGCGCGGCGCGTGCGCGGTCGCGTCGACGATCCGGCGGCGCGCATCCATGTCTCGCTGGCGTCGGGGGCACCCATCAGCGAGGTCCAGCCGGATACGAAGGGCGAGTTCTCGCTCCGTCTACCGCCCGGTCGCTACCGAGCGGAGGCGCGCGCACCGGCGGGTCGCCGGGCACAGCAGGAATTCGAAGTGCCGATCGAGGCCCCCGGCGAGATCGCGCTCGCCGAGCTGGCGGTTGGAACACCCGGCCGGGTCGTGCTCCCGGAGAATTTCATCGGCCGCCTCGTCTTCCTGCGCGCCGATGGCTCGGGGCCGGTACGCTTCGGTGAGTCCGAGCTCGGGTTCGCGATCGGCGACACGCCGGTTCCGGCCGGCATCGAAGCTGACTTCCTGAATCTGGCCGGAGCGAGTGGCGCGCAGAGGCGGGTCGCCGTTGCGCCCGGCGCCTATCGCGTCGTCGCGGTGCGCGGGCCGGAGTACGGGGCACGCGAAGTCGCGCTCGTGGTGCGCGCCGGCGAAGAGATGAAGCTCGCCCTCGAGCCGCTCCCGCGCGTCGCCGCAACGCCGGGCTTTCTCGCCGCCGATCTCCATGTCCACAGCGGCCAGAGCTTCGACTCGAGTCTGCCCGAACGACTCCAGATCGAAGCCTTTGCGGCGAGCGGCGCCGAGGTCCTCGTCTCGACCGAGCACGACCGCATCTTCGACCCGCGTCCGGCAATCGCCGCGAGCGGCCTGGCGGGCGAGCTCGTCGGCGTGATCGGCAGCGAGCTCACGAGTGCCTTCGCCGGCGGAGATTCGCCCTATACGACGGGCCACCTGAACGCCTTTCCGCTCGCCGTCGATGCGAAGGCCTTCCGGCGCGGCGCATTCCGCGTCGAGGGCCGCCGCCTGCGCGACATGCTGGTCGACGTGCGCGCCGTGGCGAGCAAGCCCTTCGTCCAGATCAATCATCCCCGCCCCAATTCCCGAGGCGACGACGTCGACAGCTACTTCAACCATCTCGCCATCGCGGGCGAGCCCCTCGATCCCACGAAGCCCCTCACCGCTTGGCCGAACTCCGTCCTGATCGAGAAGAGTCTGAAACACGGCGGGCGCGATCTCGACGTCGACGGTGTCGAGCTGATGAATGCCGAGGACCTGCACCGCTACCGCCGCGTCCGAGCGGATTGGCTGTCGTTCCTGCTCCAGGGTGAACGCCTCGTTGCCACCGCAAATAGCGACTCGCATCGCCTCGGTCATGTCGTCGGCCTCCCGCGCACCTACGTGCGGGTCGAGGACGACCGGAGGGAAAGATTCGACGAAGCCGCCTTCATCACGGCGCTGCGCCAGGGTCGCGCCTACGGCTCGACAGGACCGCTCTTCACGCTGCACCTCGCGGAGGCGGGCCTCGGCGACATCCACTCGGGCTCGAAGGGCGTGCTCGAGATCTCGGTCGCAGGCGCCGACTGGGTTCCGATCTCGGAGTGGCGCGCCTACGTGAACGGCGAGCTCGTCCACCGCGCCCCGATCACGCGTGGCGAGTCGGCGGCTCTGCCGCTCGCCTTTGCGACGGATTCGTTCGTGACGGTCGAGGTCGAGGGGCCGGCGGAAGGACTCTACCGGGATGTGCTCCCGGGCTTCGTGCCCTTCGCCTTCAGCAATCCGATCTTCGTCGACGTCGACGGCAACGGGCGTTACGACGCCCCGGGACTCCCCGCGGAGCTCCCCGCGACGATCAGGAATCCTGAACAGACGGACTGACGAATCGAGTGTTTCTATAGAACTTCCTGTCCTACCGATCGACGGTTCTCAAGAACGGACCTGCGACCCTCATATCCGGAGGCAGCCAAAACGATGATGTTCACTTTCTGCCGGGTGGAGCGGGCGGATGAGCCTTTTCTCTGGGACATGCTTTTTTACGCCGCACACTTGGACGACGAGGGCGCCACCTCGTCGGATTTGGCCAGGAGCAATCCGTTCCTTGCTCAGTACGCCGAGGACTGGGGAAAGACCGGAGACATGGGATTCATCGCGATGGATCCCACTTCTCGGCAGCGAATGGGGGCTGCGTGGGTGCGCCTACTTACCGAGGACAAGACCAGTCCCAGCTATGTCGACCACCTGACGCCGGAGCTTTCGATCGCCGTACTCCCGCAGCTCATCGGGCGCGGAATAGGAACGGCTCTGATGATGCAGCTCTTGGCGGCGGCCCGGCGCCAACATCCCGCGATCGTGCTGACCGTCCGTGCCAACAACCCTGCGGCGCGTCTCTACACTCGCCTCGGCTTCAAGGTGATCGGCGAGATCACCAATCGCATCGGCACTCAGTCCAAGAAGATGCTGATCAGACTCATTGACCAGACCTGATGCGCCGCGGCTCCCAGGAAGCGCAGCCGCCCCGACCGGGGCACCTGGCACGATGACCGTCCGGTCCGGACCGCGGCCCGTCCGTCAGTCGACCCCGACCACGAACGACACGCTGGTCGTCCCGGAGCCGCCGATGTTCAGCGTCTGGAAGTTCTTGGCTCCCTCGACCTGATAGGCGCCGGCCTGGCCCGTCACCTGGAGCGCCGCGTCGAGGACCTGGCGGCAGCCGGTCGCCCCGACC
>JANNQH010000255.1:0-3076 GCA_031400655.1 Deltaproteobacteria bacterium
CCCGGCAACAAGACGATCGCGACGACGCTGCTCGAGCTCCTCGCCGTGCGCGGGCGGGCGGGGGCCAGGGATCGTGCGCTCCGCGCCCTGGGACTACCGGACGGCGGGTTGGCCGAGGCAACCGCCTGGCTCGACGGTGACGCCCTCGATCGACTCTTCGCCGCGGTGGATCTCGACGCGGGACTCGCCCGGGCCATTGGCCATCGCCTCTGTGCCCCGGATGCGACGGGGCTCCAGCTCTACGGATTGGGACTCGCGACTCCCGAGAAGGCCTATCGCCGGATCCAGGCCCTCTTGCCCCGGGCCCGCCGCGAGGCGAGCTGGCGGGTCGAGTCCATGGGCAATGCGAAGGCGGAGCTCGTCTTCGAGATCGGCGAGCGTGACGAGAAGGATCATCCGGCTGCGCTCGCGCGCGGGTCGGGCGATACGGCGCGAGTCGCCGGGATGCACTGCGCCCTGCGCATCGGCATGCTCGAGGCGATCCCCGGCTTGTTCGGCCTGCTGCCCGCACGCGTCACGTCGTCGACTTGCCTCGCGAAGGGCGACGATGCCTGTCGTTATGCGGTCGACTGGCAGCGAGGGTCGTACCTCTTCCTCTCGATCGGCGGGGCCTGCGGGCTGGCTCTCGCGTTGCTGACACTGGTGCTCTCCGCATCCGCATCCACCTCGGCCGTTGTTCTGTCTCTCGCACTCCTCGGCCTCGGCGTTGCGGCTGGGCGGGCGGTCGATTTGCAGCGACAGCTCGCGGCGGTCGCCGGGGCTCGCCGCGGTCATCTCGCCCTGTTCGACCAGGTCGACGCTGTTCTCGCCGAGAAGCTCGATGCGCTCTCCCGCATCGACGCGACCCTCGAGCAGGGTCCGATGCTGCGCCGACCGGACCGGGAATCGACCTTCGACGAGGAGCCGCTCTCGCTCGTCGATCTGAAGCGGTTGGTCGCGCGCGCGATCGAGAAGGCGGGTCCGCAGGTGAGCGACTGGGCGGAGATCCGCTTCGAGTGCGACGAGCGGCTGCGGCGGGTCGCCTGCGAGCCCGTTCAAATCGAGCAGGTCGTCGAAGAGCTGCTGCAGAATGCGATCGAGGCTTCCCTCGGCGCGGGCGACTCGCCCGAGATCAGCGTGTCGCTTCGCAACGTCCCGCGCGGCGTCGAGCTCGCGATCGAGGATCAGGGGCACGGCATCGACTCGAACGAGATCGACGAGACCTTCGATCCCTTCTTCGAAGAGCAACCCATCGGCCTCGACCGGGGCTTCGGGCTTCCTGTCTGCCTGCGGATCATCGAGGCCCACGGCGGGGAGCTGCGGATCGCCAATCAGGGACGGGTCGGAACGCGGGTCACGATCTTGCTTCCGGCAGAAGAGCCGGGCTCGTCCGATCCCGGGGAGAACTAGCATGGCAGGAACGTTGATCGAAACGGCACGATCGCGCGAAGCCAACCGGACGCGTATCGCGATTCGGAGGCCGGCTGCGGCTCGGAGGCTGATCTCGATCGGCGCGCTCGTGATCTTCGCCGTCGGCTGTGCGCCGCGGCCCGGGGAGCTCGAGCCGCTGCCGCGCCATCCCTTTCCGCGCTGGGTTTCGACGCTCGAGGTCGGTGCGAGCGACATCGAGAGCGCGACGGGCCGCTTCGGCTCGCCTGACGAGGTCGAGCAGAGCGTGCACGGCGGACTCATCTTTCGCTATCGGTTCGCCGAGCTGCGCTTCCCCGACGACGATCCCGATCGACCCGTCGTCGGGGCGAGCGGCAAGCTCAGGCCGCGGCCCAATACGGCGCTTGAGGACGTGGGCGACTCGATCAGCGAGTTCGGCGGATGGCTCGATTGGCTGATGTTCTACCCGCCGAAGCAGCCGCGCCCGGCCCGCAAGCGCTGGCTGCCGGCCACGGTCCACGACCTCCAGTTCGATCTCGAGGGCAAGCTCGCGCGCTTCCGCTATGCGCCGCAAGAGGGAAGGGCACCAATCCCGGCCCGCGGCTGACACCCCTGGCGGGCGTTCCCTGCCAGGTATGATTCCTCCCGCGGCGGCGTGCCTCGACGGCAACGCCTGCTGCGCGAGGAGACCCCATGACGACGATTGCGACCGCCAGCGGCACGACGACTTCGGCCGAGCTCGGCCGGACCCTGATGCACGAACATCTTGTGATCGGCTACCCCGGATCCGAGAGCCACACGAATCGACCCGGCCTCTCGAAGAGCGAGCAGTTCAAGGTTTGCGTCGACAGGATCCACGCGCTCCAGGCCCTCGGCTACAAGAGTCTCGTCGATCCCTGTCCCAACGATCTCGGCCGTGACGTCGAGCTCGCTGCGAAGGTCGGACAGGCGACCGGCTTTCACATCATCTGTGCCACCGGTCTCTACAAGCAATCGGAAGGCGGATTTCCGTACTGGCATTTCCGCTCGAACTTCGGTCCCCAGGTCGACACGATGGCGGAGCTCTTCATCCGCGAGCTGACAGAAGGCGTCGGCGACACCGGCATCCGCGCCGGCATCATCAAGGTCGCGACGGGCCCGGGCCAGATCACCGACTACGAGAAGACGATCCTGCAGGCCGCCGCCAAGGCCTCGGTCGCGACCGGTGCGCCCATCACGACCCACACCGACCAGGGCACGATGGGCGACCAGCAGCAGAAGCTCCTGACCGACGCCGGCGTTCCGGCGAGCCGGATCGTGATCGGCCATTCCTGCGGCAGCGACGACCACGCCTATCACATGGGGATTGCCCGGGGTGGCTCGTATCTCGGCTTCGACCGCTTCGGCATCGACGCGCTCTTTCCCGACGCGAAGCGGGTCGCCTCGCTGGTCAAGCTGATCCGGGCGGGCGCGGGGGACCGGGTCGTGGTGTCCCACGATTCCGTCTGGTGCTGGAAGGGCGAGCCGATCCCCGCGGAGCGCTGGGCGGCCATGAGCGCCGACGCCTTCGACCCGACCTTCTTTTCCCGCAAGATCATCCCGCGGCTGCGCGAGGAGGGCGTCTCCGAGCAGGCGATCGAGGGCCTGCTGGTCGCGAATCCCCGGCGCTTCTTCGAGGGCGGCAAGCTCGACGCACTCGCCTGAGGCCGAGCCGGCGCTATCGTCCGCC
>JANNQH010000256.1:0-6583 GCA_031400655.1 Deltaproteobacteria bacterium
TCGGCCGAGTTAGCGACTCTCCCAGACCTACTTTCTTGAGCAATCGCACCGAAGTGGTTCTCAGGGATCCAGAAGGCAATGTGGCTGGTCAAGCAACCCGTCAGGAAATTGCGGCCTCCAGCTATGGACAAATTCGGGGGAGTTCCAATGCCGATTATCTAAACGTTCACCCATCTTCCCCCTTTGGTATTACGGGCATTGGTTCTCAAGAAAGCTCGTCTTTCTATCTTGATGATTTGATCGTCACAGGCCCCCCCGGCAATATCCTGGTCTCGTTCAATTACACCATTTCTGGGTCGATTGGAGGGATGACCGTAACGACGGGGAATCCCGCCTTCTACAATTGGTCCGCATCAGTTCAGGCGGGTGGAGTAGTAGGGTCCTCGTTCGGAGCTGGCGGATTCTCTATCGGGCAAATGACTGCGGACTTCACTGGCGCTGTCTCGCGAAGCGGAGTCTTCAGCGCTTTTCCGTTGAATGCCGAGGGGACGGCCACGGGGACAAGCCCGCAGGTATTGACCTTTGCCGGCGATACTGGGCTCCGATTTGGGCTGGATCTCGCGACGGGCGCGGGGGTGCAAGTAGGGATGGGAGCAGAACCCGGAAGTACCAATAGTCATGCCTCGTTCGCCAACACCTTCGGCTTCCCGACTTCCGGCCCAGTGGCTAATTTGCCTGAGGGATACACCTTGAACTCGGTGAGCGGCGATATCGTCGATAATCGGTTTGTCGTACCGGAACCGGGAAGCATGCTTATGACTTCGACGGGTGCGATCGTGCTGCTTGTTGCTCACCGACTTCGCACAGTTCGTCGTCGCGCCTGAGGCGAGTCAGGTTGACTCGACTCAAAGGGTCAAGTTCGCCATGAGCCCGCCTCCGGCGCAGTATGAATGACCCGCCTTCGGCAGTAAGGTGACTCTCAGTAGGTCGTGGGGTCAGAGTCGGCCCTGACGGTCGCTTGGGAAATGGGCTTTAAAACACCTACGCGTACTGAAGGCCAGGCTTGCCACAAGCTGTCTTTTCAACGTGCGCTCGTCGCGCGAAGCATTTGCGCATCAAACGGAATAACCTGCGCCAATCATTCCGGCTTGATCGAGCGGACGAAACGCTCGACGTACGCGTTCAGATTCGGGCTTCGCGCTGGCACTCGGATCAGCCGAACGCCTGAACTCTCGAAGCTGGCGCGTGGGCACTTCAAACATCATTTTCCATGGCCCCTACCGGCGACCTCCGACGCGCACGCCACGGCTCTGGAAACGCGCGCAAAGGTCCTGCGACGGTGAGAATGCTTGCAATCGCCCCGCCTTTGGCGCAGGGTGATCGGCGAGTAACCTGATTTGTCAGAATGCGCGTTGGCGGCGGTACAGAAAACGCCACTAACTAGAACTCTGAAAAATCAGGCTGTCCGCCAGTGATCCTGCGCCGAAGGCGGGACGCCGGATGCGCGAGACTCCGGATCTTCGCCGTCCAATCCACGCGAGCCCGCCGCTTCCCGCGAGCAGGAACGCGAACGCGGGCGGCTCGGGCACCGGTTGCCAGGCCGGCTCCAAGTCATACGACCAATTGATGGTGAGCTGGGTCTGGCCCGTGCCGTCGGCGTTCATGACGTAGATCTCGGAGTCGGTGCTGTTGTTGTGCGGAAAGGAGTGGAACGCAATTCGAGTGCCGTCAGGCGACCAGCTGGGGGCTTCGTCGACCGCCGCATCGTTGGTGAGTCGGGTCTGGCTCGTGCCGTCGGCGTTCATGACGTAGATCTCGTAGTTGGCATCGCGGTGGCTGAATGCGATCCGGCTGCCGTCGGGCGACCAGGTGGGGAAGATGTCGTTCTATTCGTTGTTGGTTAGGCTAGTCTGGCCCGTGCCGTCGGCGTTCATGACGTAGATCTCGTAGTTGCCGTCGCGGCTGCTGCTGAATGCGATCCGGTTACCGTCGGGCGACCAGAAGGGGTAGACGTCGGCTGCTGAGTTGTTCGTGAGCCGGGTCTGGCCCGTGCCGTCGGCGTTCATGACGTAGATCTCGAAGTTGCCGTCGCGGCTGCTCTTGAACGCGATCCGGCTGCCGTCGGGCGACCAGCTGGGCTGGCCGTCCTCCGACACGTCGGTGGTAAGTCGAGCCTGGCTCGTACCATCGGCGTTCATGACGTAGATCTCGTAGTTGCCGTCGCGGTCGCTCTTGAACGCGATCCGGCTGCCGTCGGGCGACCAGCTGGGGGTGCGGTCTTCCGAAACGTTGGTGGTGAGCCGGGTCTGGCTCGTACCGTTGACGTCCATTGCATAGAGATAGATCTCGGAGTTGCCGTCGCGGGTGCTAAAGAACGCGATCTTCCCGACCGGGGGGATCGGGGGAATTCTCTGCCAATCCGGCTGAGTGTCCCGAGCCGCGTTGTTGGTCAGGTTCTTCAGGCCAGAACCGCTTGGGTCCATCGTGTCGATCTCGAAGTTGCCGGCGGCGACGGTGGCGAATGCGATCCGCGTGCCATCCGGCGACCAGGCGGGGTCCTGATCGAAAGTGGGGTGATTGGTGAGCCGGGTCTGGCCCGTGCCGTCGGCGTTCATGACGTAGATCTCGTTGTCGAAGTCGCGGTCGCTCAAGAACGCGATCTGGCTGCCGTTGGGCGACCAGCTGGGCGCGGAGTCGTTGATCACGTTGTTGGTGAGTCGGACCTCACCTGTGCCATCGGCGTTCATGGTGAAGATGTCGACAGTCGAATTGCGGTTGCTCGAGAACGCAATCCGCGTCCCGTCCGGCGACCAAGCGGGTTCGAACTCGTCCGCTGGGTTGTTGGTGAGCTGCGATAGGGCCGGACCGTCGGTGTTCAAGGTCCAAATGTCGAAATTGCCACCGCGGTTGCTTGAGAACGCGATCCGCCTGCCGTCGGGGGACCACGCGGGGCTGGCGTCCCAGGCTGTGTCATACGTAAATCGGACCTGACTCGAACCATCGGCTTTCATCGTCCAGATCTCGGACGCGCTGAACGTACCACGGGTAAAGACGATCCCGCTGCCATCCGGCGACCAGGTCGGCTCGCTGTCAGTTGCCGCATCGGTAGTCAGCCGGGTCTGGCCCGTGCCGTCGGCGTTCATGACGTAGATCTCGTCGTTGCCGTCGCGACTGCTGACGAACACGATCTTGCCGTTCGAGCCAGCGACAGTCGCGAGGGCGGGGTTCGCCGGCACGAGGCTGAACGTCGCGGTCAGCAGGAGCACACCGAGAACAGCAGTTGCGAGGCGGCTTGTAGCGCGAAGTATGTCAAGGGCCATTTTCCAAACATCCACTCCGCGCGACTCCGACCGGTAGGGCTACCCGCCGGTCATCCTGCGCCGAAGGCGGGGCGATTTCAAGCTATTTCGCCGATCCGCGTCCGGCCGAACCGCCGAGGCCCTCTGGGTAGCCCTTCCGCGGGCGAGCCTTCCCCATCCCCGCCGCCTGCGATCGACCGACCAGCAAACAATGATTTGCATGAGGCGTTTGGAGTCGACGCAGCGTCGTCGTGCTCTGCGGTCGTTCTGAAGCCCGGACCCCAAAGTGATCCTACGCGAGCACTCCGCTGCCCTGGAGACGAGTGCCAGCTCTCTGCGGCGAGCCTGAAATAATGGCCGCTCGCGCTTCCCGCCGACGCGCGGGACGCCGCAACCCGATTGCGTCAGCCCACCTCGACCCGCACCAAAAACGTCTCGAGCCTCCGAATCGAAACAAACGGCACCTGCCTCGGCGCCTCCCCGACCCGTTCGATCCGCCGCGTATCGCCCGCAAGCCCCCGCAGCACCTCCTGCACCTCCGTCCGCGCCAGCGCCGCACCCAGACAAAAATGCGACCCCCAGCCAAAGCTGAACGACCGCTTCGCCTCTCGCCCGATGTCGAAGCGATCGGGCTCCGAAAAAACCTCGGGATCGCGATTCGCCGCGAGCACCGAGAGAAAGAACCTCTTCCCCGCCTCGAGCTTCGTCCCCCGCGTCTCGATCGTCTCGACCGGCTCGCGACCCAGCACGGCGACCGGCGGCTCGAAGCGAAGTACTTCCTCCGCCGCTCCGATGGCGCGCTCCGGCTCGCGCCGCAGCTTCTCGAGCTCTCCGGGATTCGCGGTCAGGAGTGCGACGGCGGACGTGATCACGCTCCGCGACGTGTCGTGCCCGCCGAAGATCAGGTTGATCACCAGCGTGACGAGTTCCGTGTCGTCGAAGGCCGGACCCGCAGCTTTGGCTTCGGCGAGGAGCGCCGACAGGAGATCCTCGCGCGGCTGCCTGCGGCGGACCGTGAAGAGCTCGCGGATCCGCCGATCAAAGCTGACGAGGGCGTCCTCCGCCTTCGCGCGCCGCTCGGGCGTCATGACCGAGGCGAGCGCGTCGCCGAGATCGCTCGACCAGCCGGCGAAGGTCGCGTGCTCCTCCTCGTCGACACCCAGCAGCTCGCACATCATCCAGATCGGAAGCGGATCGGCGAGATCGCGCACCACGTCGAGCTCGCCCCGCTCGGCGCCCGCGTGGAGCATCGCGCGCACGCGGCCGCGGATCCGCGGACGTAGATACTCGATCGAGCGCGGCGTGAAGGCGCGGGAGACGAGCCGTCGCAGATCGTCGTGGAAGGCGCCGTTCCGGTTCGTCAGCATGCGCGCCCACCACGCGTGCAGTGGCCCGGAGACGACGCCGACCTGCTCGAGCATGGGAAGCGCGTTGCTGATCACGCGCGGATCGCGCGCGAGTCGATCGACCTCGTCGTAGCGCAGTACGATCGCGTTGCCGGTCGCCGTCCAGGCGACGTCGCCCTGCTTGCGCGCCTCGCGAAGGACGGAATGCGGATCCTGCCAGTAGTCGGGATCGGCAAGATCGACGACCGCGCCCGACCTCGACGCCGAGCCGGTTCGAGCCGACATCGCCACGACCCCCTCCTCGGCCTTCGACCTACTTCGTGATCCCGAAGCGCTGGAGCCCATAACAAGTGATCGCGTTGCCGCGCAGCACCTTGTAACACTCCTCGGCATTCATGTCCGCCTGGGAGAAGAGCTCGTGTGCGATCTTGCGCGAGTGGGGGAAGGTGCCGTCCGAATGCGGATAGTCGGTCTCGAAGAGGATCGAATCGACCGAGTACTCGTGGCGCGCACGCAGGCCGTGGAGATCGTCGAAGATGCAGTTCCATACGTGGCCCTTCACCTGCTGGCTCGGCGCGGTCGGCAGGTCGACGCCGCCGACCCCATCCTTCCAGACGCTGTCCATGCGCTCGAGCTGGAAGGGCATCCAGCCGGCCTGGCTCTCGGCGTAGGCGAGCTTCAGCTTCGGGAAACGCGCGAGCGACTTCGAGAAGATCCAGTCGGCGAGCGACGCCTGGGCGTTGTGCGCGTAGAGCGACATCGAGGTCGCGAGCGGCGCGTCGGGGCTCGTCGTCGGCATCGAGGACGAGGAGCCGATGTGCATCGAGACTGTCGTGTCGGTCTCCTGGCAGGTCTGCCAGAGGACGTCCCACTGACCGGTATAAAGGCTCGGAAAGCCGAGCTTCGACGGGTTCTCGCTGAACGCGATCGCGTACGCGCCCTTCTTCGCACAGCGCCGGACTTCTTCCGCCGCGAGCGCCGGATCCCAGAGCGGGACGAGCGTTAGCGGGATGAGCTTCCCCTTCGCCTCGCCGCCGCACCACTCGTCGATCATCCAATCGTTGTAGATGCGCAGACACGCGATCGCGAGATTCTTGTCCTTGCGCTCGGCGAAGCCCTGGCCCGCGAATCGCGGAAAGATGTTCGGGTAGTTGATCGCCGTGGAGACGTGATTGATCCGCATGTCTTCGAGGCGCGCCTTCTTCTCGTAGGTGCCTTCGCGGAAATCCTCGTAGATGGCAGGCACGTTGCGCTGCTGGCTGCGCGGAATGCCGGCCGGACCGTGGAGCAGTCCCGTCGGACAGACGAGATCGTCGAAGAGCCAGAGGTCGCACCAGTCGCCGTCCTCCACGCCGCGCTGATAGCCATAATGTCCGCCCTTGAACTCGAGCTTTACGCGCTCGCGCGAAACCTTCGGCCCCCGCTCGCGCAGGCTGGCCGGCAGCTCGCGCTGCCAGAGATCCCGGGGCTCGAGCACGTGGTCATCGACGGAGATGATGTCGGGCAGCTCGTTCTCGGCGGGGGTGATGGACTGGGTCATGGCTTTTCTCTCCCTTGTCGCGCAGCGATCGCGCACCTCAAGACTCTACGCAGAGATCGATGATCTCGCCCGCGGTCACACCGCCGCCCCGACCCTGCGGCCGAACCCGTGCTTGCCGAGATGAGCCGGAGGCGAAGCTCGATGGGCCGAGCGGACGCCGATTAGCCCGGTATGCTCGCGGGCAGCCAGGGGGAGACCGCACGATGGCAAGTCCCGCATCCAGCGCTTCGAGCTTCGACCCGGGGGCCGACCTGCTCGACCCCGCGCGCTATGCCCGGGACGGGTACCCGGAAGCGATCTTCAAGCAGCTGCGCGATGAAGCGCCCGTCTGCCGCGTGAACGACCCCCACCTCCCCTACTGGGCCGTCACCCGCCACCGCGACATCGTCCTGATGTCCCGCGATCCGGCGACCTTCTCGAACCTCCCGCATTTCCAGATCGTGGTCGACGCGCCCTAC
>JANNQH010000257.1:0-1611 GCA_031400655.1 Deltaproteobacteria bacterium
GATCCCTGGCGAAGGCTCCCCTGCGACGGCAGCACAGCCGGCTGCACGGTCCAATTCGAGGACCCCGACTACGCCGCGAACGGCCGCGACACCGTCTACTACGTCCGCGCCCACGAGGCCCCCGCTCCCGCTGTGAACGCCACGGGCATCGCCTGCGAACGGGACGAGAACGGCCAGTGCATTCACGCACAGCTCTGCAGTGGCGACCCGAACGACGACTGCCTCGGGACAGAAGAGCCCAGAGCCTGGTCGTCGCCGATTTTCGTCGACTGGGCGAGCTGAGCACCTCGACGCGCTCAGCCCATATCAGCCCAATCAGGCCATTCGACGAGTCCCCTCGTCGAATGGCCGATCAAAAGTCGATCACCGATCGGATCACTTCGCCTGCCTGCATGGCGCGGAACGCATCGTTCACTTCCGGGAGCTTGATGCGGCGGGTGATCATGCTCTCGAGGTCGAGCTTGCCGGCCTTCCAGAGGTCGAGCAGCTCGGGCATGAAGGTCCGCACGTTGGCGCTGCCGTAGATCGAGCCGCGCAGCGTCTTGTCGCCGAAGAAAAGCTCGAAGGCGCTGAACTGCACCATCTGCTCGATCCGGCCGACGCCTACGATCACGGCCTTGCCGCCGCGGCGCGCCGCGTCGTAGGTAGCGCGGATCGTCGCCGGGTGGCCGACGCACTCCAGCGCAAAGTCGAAGCCCTCGCCGCCGGTGATCGCCTGCTTCGCCGACTCGAGTCCGTCGGGCGTCGTCACGTGGGTCGCACCGAAATGCTTGGCCTGCTCGAGCTTGTTCGGAAGCGTGTCGACCGCGAGGATCGCAGACGCGCCCGCGATGCGAGCGCCCTGGATCGCCGAGATCCCGACGCCGCCGCAGCCGAACACGACCACAGAGGAGCCCGGCGTCACCTGCGCGCTGTTGATCGCGGCACCAACGCCCGTCGTCACGCCGCAGCCGATCAGCGCCGCGATGTCGAGCGGGACATCCTTCGGGATCTTGACGATGCCCGGCTCGCCGATGATGACCTCTTCGGCGAAGGTGCCGAGGCCGGTCATGCCCATGACGGGCTTGCCGTCGATCTTGAAGTGCGGCGAGGTCGCCTGGATCATGCCGTGGTTGCAGAGATAGGACTGATGGCGGAAGCACGGCTTGCAGTTGTTGCAGGCCGGAACGAACGACAGGATCACGTGGTCGCCGGGGACGACGCTGGTCACGGCCGCGCCGACTTCCTGGATGATGCCCGCTCCTTCGTGGCCGAGGACGCAGGGCGTGCCCGACGGGATCGTGCCGTTCTGGGCCGAGACGTCCGAATGACAAACGCCCGAGGCCTTGATCTTCACGCGCACGTCCCGGGGTCCGAGTCCGAAGACCTCGACGTCGTTGCGGATCTGGAGGTCCTTGTTCAGCTCGGTGAGAATCGCGGCCTGCATGCACGGGCTCCTTCTTTTGGACAAGAGACGGGGGTTTTCGGGCCGGCGGACGATAGCGCCGGCTCGGCCTCAGGCGAGTGCGTCGAGCTTGCCGCCCTCGAAGAAGCGCCGGGGATTCGCGACCAGCAGGCCCTCGATCGCCTGCTCGGAGACGCCCTCCTCGCGCAGCCGCGGGATGATCTTGC
>JANNQH010000258.1:0-2038 GCA_031400655.1 Deltaproteobacteria bacterium
ATCCACTGCGCGGACCTGGCCACGGCGCGCACGTTCGGGTGGTATTGGCGCTTGATCCGGCCCGGCAGCGGACTGATCCGGATTGCGATGCTCCGGGCATTGCGCCGTGCAGCAGAGGAGAAACGGACGTGAGCGATCTGAAAGCGCTCGAGGCGCGCATCCGCGTGCTCGAGGACACGGAGGCCGTGAAGAAGCTGATGGCGCGCTATTGGCGCTGCCTCGACGACAAGCTCTGGGCGGAGCTGCCCGATTGCTTCACGCCCGACGTAATCGGCGATTACGGTCAGCCGGCCTGGCGCCGCGAGAGCCGCGATACGCTCGTCGCGTTCCTGCGCGAGAACGAGGGTGCGCCGGAGATCCGCATCAGCCACGGCGGCATGAACGCCGAGGTCGAGATCGAGAGCGAGTCCACTGCTTGCGGCATCTTCAAGCTCCACGACTGGGTCGTGATCGGGAGCCAGACCCGCATGCGCGGCTTCGCCCAGTACCGCATGCGATTCCTGAAGCAGGCGGGCGTTTGGCGCATCCACAGGATGGACCTGCGCTACCGCTATCGCGAAGACCATGCGGTCTACCTCGACGGCAAACCCGCCTGGACGACGCCGGCGCTGGAAAATCAGACATGACGAGACTCAGTCGCCGCAACTAGCTCGGGTCGGCGCGGAAGGCGGCCGGCGACGAGCGCAGCGAGACAGCCGGCGAATCGAAGTGCGCCGGGATTCCTTCGATCCGAACCGGGAATCGCAGCCGTCTCGCGGCGCCCCATTCGGTGTGCTCGACGTCCTGGGCGAGATCTTCGGGGGTCTCGGGCGCGAGGGCCCGGGTCGGCGGCGAGGGCGACGGCTCGGGCGGTGACGCGCAGAGCAGCGCGGCCGTGCGCGCGAGAGAGAGCCGAGCGGTCGTCGCAAGTCCGTGCTGGCGGAGCAGCCGCAGACCGCGCACCACGGCGGCGGCCATGAGGTAGCCCGTCGCGTGATCGAGAGCCTGCACCGGCAGCGGCGTCGGACGCTCTGCTCCGGCCCAGCGCTGGCCCGCCTCGGCGATCCCGCAGCTCATCTGGACGAGACTGTCGAAGCCACGGCGATCGCTCCACGGCCCGCTCCAGCCATACGCGCAGAGCGCGACGTCGACGAGATCCGGCCGCAGCGCGCGAAGCGTGTCCGCGTCGTAGCCCAGCCGCGAAAGGGCGCCGGGGCGATAGCCGTGGACCAACACGTCCGCGTCGGCGAGCAGCGCCTCGAAGCGGTCGCGGTCCGCGCGCTGTTCGAGATCGAGTCCGGCACAGCGCTTTCCGACCGTGACCTCCGGAACGACCCCCGGCTCGTCCCAATCCGGCGGATCGATGCGAAGCACATCGGCACCGAAGGCCGCGAGAAAGCGCGTCGCGACGGGCCCCGCCAGCACCCGCGTGAGATCGAGGACGCGCACTCCCGAAAGCGGCCGCGCCGCATGAATCCGCTTCGACTCCCGTGCCGCAGCCGGATGCGTCTGCCACGCGATCAGGGGCTCCGCCTTCACGGCCCGCCCCTGCGGATGAACGCCCCACTCCGCCTCGGAACGCATCTGCGCCGCGCAGCCGCCCGCCCCGACGACAGCCCCCTCGAGCGCCTCGCATTCCCACTCGGCAACGGCCGCTGCGACGACCTGTTTGTCGGGTGCGACGCCCAGCACGGACAGGGCTGCCTGCCGGTGATGGGGCGCGTTCGTGTGGAGCCGGATCCAACCGTCCCGCGCACGATAGTCGCCGGCGATCGGATCCCAGGGCGACGCGGGCGACCAGCCGACCGGTCGGATCGAGAAGCCGAACCACATCGACGCCATCCGGCGATCGACCTCGACACGGGCAGACCGACCGTCCGCATCCCCGGCCAGCTGCGTCAGCTCGGAGGCCGCCGCAGCGATCGACGCGACGGCAAGCCCCGTCACGTCGTAGCGGGAAGCCAGGGATCCGTGCCCGAGGACCTGCACATCGGAATCCAGGGCCGAAGCGACCTGCCCGGACTCCAGCGCGGAGCGAATGAGATCGAGCATCCCCGAC
>JANNQH010000259.1:0-5332 GCA_031400655.1 Deltaproteobacteria bacterium
TATTCCATCACCGCCCTGGCAATCCCCGCCGGCATGCTCGTCTCCGTCATCGGGTATCACTGGCTCGACATCGATCGGCTGATCAGCGCGGCGGCGTCCTACACGATCGTCGGTCTCGCGCTGCTGGGCGCGGCCCTCGCCGGGGTCCCGAGGCTTGCCAGCGCGGCGGCCCCGATCGTCGGCGTCGATCGGGCGGCCGCGCAGTGGCTGCTCTCGATGGCCTTCGTCGCCGCGGCAATTCCCGTGCAGCGCTGGCTCTCGCAGCGCATCGACCGGCGGATCTTCGCGGAGCGACACCGGCGTGCGCTGGGCTTCGAGCGGCTGCTCGACGAGGTCGGGCAGATCGGGAGCGTCGGGGAAATGGTGCGGCGAACAGGAGAGCGCGTGGATGCGCTGCTCTTGCCCGAGTCGATCGTCGTCTACGGACGCGAGGGAGCCGTCTTCGCTCCGCTCTTCGTTCGCGGTCAAGACGCGCCGGGCAGCATCGAGAGCGACTCGATGCTCGTGCGGGCGCTCGAGCGGCGCGGGCGTCCACTCTCGCTCGACGCCGAGGAGCTCGATGCGTTCGATCGTGCCGCGCTCGAGACCCTGGGCGTTTCCCTGATCGTGCCGACCCGGGGACGCGACGGGATCGCCGGGATCGCCTGCCTGGGCCGCAAGCGCTCGGGCGACATCTACACGCCGGAGGACATCGCACAGCTCACGGCCGTCTCGAACCGCTGCTCCGAGATCCTGCTGCGACTCGCCGAGAGGCCCGCGCCGACCGAGTCCGGGGAGCCCGCGCCTGTCTTCCGGCGCGACGGTGAGTCCTGGACGATCGCGGCCTTCGGCAAGCAGATCCGCCTGCGCGATATGCGCGGCCTACACTACCTGGCGACGCTGCTGCGCGAGCCCGGTCGCGAGTTTCACTCCAGCGATCTCAGCGGCGCCGCGGCCGGCGCCGGGCCGGCTCCCTGGGTCGAGGATCCGGAGCTCTCGGTCGTGGTCGGGCTGGGCGATGCAGGGGAAGCGCTCGACGCGCAGGCGCGTACGGCGTACCGCGAGCGACTGCGCGTGCTCGAGGGCGAGCAGGCGGACGCGGAGCGCTGCCGCGATCTCGCCCGGCTGGAGCGCGTCGCGGTCGAGCGCGAGGCGCTGCTCGCGGAGCTCGAGGGGGTCGTGCGCGGTCGGCATCTGTCCCCCCAGGCGGAACGGGCTCGCTTTGCGGTGACCAAGGCCCTGAAGGCGGCGCTCGAGAAGATCGCCGAGCGCCATCCCGAGCTCGGTGCCCATCTCTCGGCGACGATCCGGCGCGGGAACCGCTGCGCGTACATCCCGGACCCGCAATCGCATGTCGAGTGGGAGACCTGAGGGCCCGATCGGGGGCTTCGCGAACCTCTTCGAGGCGCACTCGGTCACCGGCCGCGGCGTGATGCAGTTCTTCGCCGTCGGTCGCGGCATGGCCGAGCGCGTCCACGGCGGTCGCTTCGCCGAGCACGACCTGGGGCCGCTCGCGCGCTCGAGCGCGGCCTCGCGCAACACCGAGGTAGCGAAGCGACTCTGGGACGTATCGGAGCAGCTGGCGGGCGTGCGCTTCGCGCTCTGAAGCGCCGGGCTCCCACCCCTGTGCTGGACTTCAGCGGCCGGGCGCTCCATCGCCGCGATCCAACGCTCGATCGCGGTTGGCACGAGTGATACACGGGTGTCACACTGCGGATCGAGGGAGCCGCGATGCCCACTACGAAGAGACGCATCAACATCACCGTCGATGACGAGGTCTATGAGGCCCTTGAGCGCCTTTCCGTCGAGCGCGCTCAGCCGGTTGCGGGCGTGAGCCTCAGCTTGATCGAGCAAGCCCTGGAATACCAGGAAGACGCCTACTTTTCGCGGGTCGCCGATGAGCGGCTCAGCAGGAAACGGAAGCGCGTTTCTCACGCGAAAGCCTGGGAGTGACCTATCGAATCGAGTACCTGGAGAGCGTGGTGGATGAGGATATCCCGAAGCTCACCAGGTCCGTCCGGAAGCAAGTCAAGACCGCGATCGAAAAGAAGCTCGCCTCGCACCCCGTCGAGTTCGGAAAGCCGCTTCGGTTCAGCCTGAAAGGCGCTCGGCGGCTGCGCGTCGGCGACTGGCGGGTGATCTGCAAGATCGAGCCTCCCGATCTCGTGCTCGTAGTGAAGATCGGGCATCGGCGGGAAGTCTACGAAGCGTGATCGCGCCGCCCGGGGGTCCCCCACGCGGCGAGCCTTGGGGCGCCAGGTTGGCGACGAACGCCGCATGCCTGCCACCCTACGCGCCACATGATGTTGTTCTCGGCGCCATCGCCGATCACCCGGCAGAAAGGGGATCTAGGACGAGCTCGAAGAACGCGGCGGGGACCTCGTAGTGCTGCCGATTGGCCGCGTCGGTGGCGATCGCAATCGGCGAGCGCCATCCCGAGCTCGGTGCCCATCTCTCGGCGACGATCCGGCGCGGGAACCACTGCGCGTACATCCCGGACCCGCAATCGCAGATCGAGTGGGAGACCTGACGGCCCGATCGGGGGCCGCTTCGCGACGGCAGCTCCGGCTGTTCCCTTGCGCTGCCCAACGGAAGATCAGGCCGCTGCCTTCCGCCTTCGGACGACGACCGACACCTCGCACCCCAGGACGTGGAGCAGCGAGATCATCTGATTGAGCGATTTCGTCGTGTTGGTGGGATCAAGCAACCGATAGAGCTGGGGAAGTGAGGTCCCGAGGCGACGAGCAATCTCGCGCCGGCTGAGGCCGCTTTGCTCGATGCGATTTCGGGCTTGGACCGTCAGCTGGTGGAGGAGCAACTCGCTCCGATAGTGAGGATCTTGGTTGTACTCCAGCACGGCGTCGAGATGAACCGAGCCCTCCGCTCCGGACTCGAGCACGTACGTGAGGGCTTCCTTGGCGAGTTCCTTGTCCGGATAGACTTCGCGGATTCGATTGGTGGAGGTGGGCCGGGGAGAGAGCTGAGAGAATGGAAGCGGATACACCGCGCCGTTGGCCACAACGACCTCGAACTGGGCTTTGCGCTGGTTGATGACGACGCGCCGAATCTTCAAAGGGCGCCCTCCTCTTGGAGCTGTTTGATCAGACGGAGAATCCGAGCGTTGGCCTTGCCCTTCATCGGAAGCCCGTTGTCGAGATCCCACTTCACGACGAGGTGGCCATCTCTGTAGACGTGCACATGACGCGGGGCGTGGTCCCCCTTCCAGGCGAGAAACACGAACCCACCACGCCGGATCTTCGGCACGGCGTGACGATACCACGAGCGGAAACAGCAGTCACCCCGGCATGTGGCCGCGCCAAGGCTGCGAGCGCCAGGATCCCACTGGACAGGGACTCGCGCTGTGCGGCCAGTCGCCCCATGCGCTAGTCGTCGTGCCCGCCCCCGACGTCCAGCCCGAGGAGCGTCAGGTCGAACGCGCGCGCCATCACCCGGCTGCCGGCTGCGTTCGGGTGGTAGCAGTCGTTCTTCCACTCCGGGCGGATCACGGTCGGGTCGCCCGGATCGCGCATCACCGCGTCCCAGTCCACCACGCCGTGGAAGATGCCGCTCGTCCGGATGAACGCGTTCACGGCCAGCCGGTTCGCCTCCTTCTCGCTCCCGGGGTCGTTGCACATGGGGAGCACGGTCGCACCGATGATGCGGAGCCCCCGGGCCCGAACGCGTTGCACGATCTCGCGCATGCCGTCGATGACCTGGCTCGCCGGTGAGGGCGGCCAAGCGCCGTCGCCGCCGAGGTCGTTCGTGCCCTCGAGCAGGATTACGTCCGTGACCCCCGGCACAGCGAGCACGTCCAGGTCGAGCCGCACGGGCGCCGGGGCGCCGCAGCACTGGCCCGTGGCATCGTACGGGTTCGGCTGGCGGCTCACGGTGTTCCCCGAGATCCCGGCGTTCACGATCGACTTGCGCGCCCGCGGCGGGAGGAGCTGGATCTCCTGCGCGAGCAGGTCCATCCAGCGGTCGCCCCCGCCGGAGACCTCGAAGCCGTCGGTGATCGAATCCCCGAGCGCGACGATCGTACCCTTTGCGTGGGTCTTGGCGTCGACGAGGTCGAGCCAGAGCAGCAATCCCGGATGCCAGCCCGGCGTGAGATCCTGCTCGAAGACCTCGTTCGTGGGGAAGCCTTCGCCGGCCTCGTCCAGGGTGAGGTCGCCGCCGACGGATGGGTAGAAGGCGCCCGGAGGGTTGCTCTCGGGCGCGGGGAAGGTGTGGTCGTTCACCGGGGCGCCCGGCGCGTAAAAGCTCACGAGCAGGTTCTGCTGGGCGGCGACGCGGAGGTCGACGGGATCGCTCGTGACGACTGCACCCGCTGCGATCTCGACCGAGGGCATTCCGCGGAAGGTCAGCGGTCGGAGCGACCCCGGCACTGCGGCCGGCTGCTTCACGGCCCATTGCACCGCGATCGACGCGGAGGCAATGCGGACGGGCTGTTTGCCGTACTGGTTCCCGAGGCGAACCCGCAGGTCCGTGCCAGAAACCGAGGCCCGCGCGACCATGCGGAGGGTGACGTCGGGCGATGTCCCGTGGACGCCTTGGAGCGCCGACTCGAAGATCGCGTTGCGCGGACCACGACCGCGGCCTCCATCGGCGAGCGCGCTCGACGCGGCCAGCGCGACGAAGGCGAAGACCATCACCGCGCGCTCGAGCGGAACGGGAATGCGGATCCGAGTGGCGCTCCGGGGCTTGATTTCGATCTCGAGATCGTGCGGGGCACCGACCGCCATGAAAGACACTCAGCTCGACCCGCGAGATGGCCGTCGCCGCGCCAAGGCTGCGACCGCCAGGATCCCACTGAACAGGGACATAGGCCCTGAAGGCTCTGGGACGTTCTCGAAGAAGAACGTTTTGCCGCCGTCGCGCTCGCCCACGAAGGCGTCGAGGTCGCCGTCGCGGTCGATGTCGGCGAAGGCCGGGGACGCAAACCATCCCACGTCGGCGAGGCCGAAGGGGTTGTTCGAAGGCGCGACGAAGGCGGGGGCGCTCGCCGTCCCTGTGTTCTCGAAGAAGATCGTGTTGCCGTAGGCCTCGCCCACGAAGGCGTCGAGGTCGCCGTCGCCGTCGAGGTCGGCGAAGGCCGGGGACGCGTTCCATCCCACGTCCGAGTGTCCGAAGGGTTTGTTCGAATGCGCGTCGAAGGAGGGTGCGCTCGCCGTCCCGGTGTTCTCGAAGAAGAAAGTGTTGCCGTAGTACGCGCCCACGAAGGAGTCTGTTGCCACATATGTTAAACGTTCAATGCATAACTGGACTTTAAATTTGGATTATCTTAAAGAAGAGTTTGGTCTTAATGTAGAGATACATAGAGTGCCAATTATCCTAGAAGACGAAGTAGTTCAAA
>JANNQH010000260.1:0-7433 GCA_031400655.1 Deltaproteobacteria bacterium
CATGTTAGGTCGTTATGTCGAGCTCGTGCGCAGCGGAGCGGGCGGCGTGCTGCGCGTCGACGCCCGGGAGCTCGGGGACGCGGACGAGCTCGCAGAGCGTCTGCGCAGCGCCCGCGAACGGGCGCGCAGCGGCATCGGGACCGTCTGGCTCGACGAGGTCGACGGGCTTTCGACCTCCGCCCAGCTTGCCCTCGCCGAATGGATCCGCGACGAAGCAGCGCCCGCGCCTCTAGCGAGCACCCCCCCCGACGCCGGACCGCTCCGCTGGGTCGCCACAGCAGGCCCCGCCGGTCTCGAGGACCGCCTCGCACCGGTGCTCGCCCGGGTCTTCGTGCCCCTGACCGTCTCGGTGCCCCCGCTCGACCGCGAGCGGAGCGAGATCGCGCGGCTCGCCGAGCACGCCGCCCGTCATTGGGCCAGCGCGGTCGGCGGGGCGCCGCGCGTGTTCGGCGAGAGCGCACTCGACGCCCTCGCCGCAGAGCCGTGGTGGGGCGAGCGGAGCGAGCTCGATGCCGTCCTGCGGGCGACCCTCGCCGCAGCAAGGAAGCCCCGCATCGAGGCCCCCGATCTCCGCTTTCCCGATGCGCCGGCCGAGCTTTCCCGGGACGACGTCGGCTCCGCCCGACCGCATCACCCCGGGTCGTCACCGCGCGAACGGGGCGGCCCGATCTCGGCGACGACCGGGCTCGCCGACCTGTCGCTCGATCCCGATTCCGATCCGAGCGCCGCACTCACGGCGCTCTCGGAACGCTGGGTCGCCGACCGAGACGCCGCGACGAGCAATCCGCCGCTGGCAACCGCCCCCGATCCGTCCTGGCGCCGCCTGGCCCGCAGTCTCGCCCACGAGATCCGCAATCCCCTCGTCTCGATCCGCACCTTCACCGAGCTGCTCCCCGAGCACTACGCCGACGAGACTTTTCGCGCGCGCTTCAAGGAGCTCGTGGGCAAAGACGTGGCGCATATCCAGGACGTCGTGTCACGGCTCTCGAAAGCCGCAGCCCGGGATCATTTTGCGATCGAGCCCGTCGACGTCTCGGGGCTCGTCGAGCGCCTGCTCTCGGCACGCCGTGAGCGGATCGGACGCAGCCGCCTCGTCGTCCTGTCCGAGCTCGAGCACGCGGCACCGCGGGCGCTGGCCGACGCCGACGCCCTCGAGACCGCGCTCGCAGGGCTGCTGGACCGCGCCCTCGACTCGCTCCCCGAGCGCGGAGACCTCTTCATTTCCACCCGCCGGATCGAGCGCGCGGGCGACGGGCGGCCGCGACTGCGAGTGCTGCTGCGCCATCACGATCCCCGGGCGTCGGGCATGGGCGGCGAGCTCGACCCGGTGAGTCATATCCTCGAGTATGTGCTGGCGGAGACGATCGTGACGGCGCTCGGAGGCCGCCTGACGATCGACCCGACCCAGGGCCCCGAGACGCTGATCGTGATCGACCTGCCGACACCGTGATAAGCTCGCGCGATGCCGCGAATCCTGGTCGTCGATGATGAGCCTGGAGTGCAGGAATCCCTGCGGATGCTCCTCAAATCCGATGGCGACGTCGTGATCGCCGGCGACGTCGATGCGGCGCTCCGAGAGGTCGCGATCGCGACGCCGGACGTCGTACTGCTCGATCTCGTGATGCCGGGGCGGAGCGGGCTCGAGCTGCTCGAAGAGCTCCGCGAGCGCGGGGTGCGCGCACCGGTCATCGTGCTGACGGCGACCAATACCGTCTCTGCCGCCGTGCAGGCGATGAAGCACGGCGCCGCCGACTTCGTGACCAAGCCCTTCGAGCTCGAAGCGCTGCGCATCAAGGTCCGCAACCTGATCGAGAAGCACGATCTCCAGCGCGAGGTCGAGCGCCTTCGCGACGAGGTCGAGGATCGCCAGCAGCTCGGTCGCATGGTGGGCCGGAGCACCGCCATGCGCGACATCTTCCGGGCCGTCGAGCGAATCGCGCGGGCCGAGGCGACGGTGCTCGTGAGCGGCGAGAGCGGGACCGGCAAGGAGCTGGTCGCCCGGGCGATCCACGACCTTTCACCGCGAAAGGCCGGGCCTTTCATCGCGGTGAACTGCGGCGCGATTCCCTCCGAGCTGATCGAGAGCGAGCTCTTCGGCCACGAGAAGGGCGCCTTCACGGGGGCGATCGACCGCCGCATCGGCCGCATCGAATCGGCACACAAGGGCACGCTCTTCCTCGACGAGATCGGGGAGCTCGAGCCCGCGGTGCAGGTCAAGCTGCTGCGCGCGCTGCAGGAGCGGACCTTCGAACGCGTCGGGTCGAGCAGCTCGATCTCGGTCGACGTGCGGTTCGTCGCGGCGACCAATCGCGACCTCAACGCCGAGGTTGCCGCCGGCCGTTTCCGCGAGGATCTCTACTACCGGGTGGCGGTCGTGCCCGTGAAGCTGCCGCCGCTCCGCGATCGCCGCGAGGATATCCGGCTGCTCGCCCAGACCTTTCTCACCCGCATCCAGGCCAGTCGCGGGAGCGCTCCAGACAGCGCGAAGAAGCTCTCGGCCGCGTCGCTCGGCGCGCTCGAGGGCTACCGCTGGCCCGGCAACGTGCGCGAGCTCGAGAACGCGATCGAGCACGGCCTCGCCCTCTGCGACGGCGACACGATCGAGCTGAAGGATCTGCCCCTCTCGGTCGGCCGCACCGGCCAGGCGGAAGCGCTGCGCGAGCAATGGCGCCAGGGCGAACGCAGCTTCGACGACACGGTCACCCGCTTCGAGACCGAGATCCTGCGCGAAGCCCTCGAGAGCCATCAGTGGAACCAGACCCGGACGGCCACCGGCCTGGGCATCACCCGCCGCGTCCTGAAGCTCAAGATGGACAAGCTCGGGATCGAGTCCCGGGGCGGGGACGAGGGCGACTGACGCCGTTCGCACACGTACTGCCCGCCAAGCTCACCGTACGAATGCGAACGACGGAAATTCCTTTTCCCCGGCCACGACTTGCGCTGATCGAGGCGATCCCGGGCGAGCCCTCGCCGCGGTTCTCCGAGCGCCGGCTCGGCGCCATCAGAACGCGTTCGCATTCTGGACGATCCTAGATTTTATCCATAAAAATCAGATACTTGGCGAATTATCGGTCGGGTTCGCGAGCGCCGGCCGAGACTCGGCACAGCCCTTGCTCAAGGGTTCCGCATGAGTCTCGACCTGGACCTCAGGACAGCCGCTTCGATCCGCAGCCCGCAGAGCGCGGCGCGACGGCGGGCCCGCGTCCTGATCGTCGACGATGAGAGGGGGCCACGCGAGTCGCTTCGCATGATTCTTTCCGGTAGCCACGAAGTGACAACCGCGGAAGATGCTGCCGAAGCGCTCGACGTGCTCCGAACCGAAGAAATCGACCTCGTCACCGTCGACCTGAACATGCCCGGCATGAAGGGCGACGAGCTGATGCGGACGGTGCGCGCCGAGTCGCCGCAGACCGAGATCATCATCATCACCGGCTGCGGCTCGATCGAGACCGCCGTCGAAGGCATCCGTCACGGCGTCTTCGACTATCTCATCAAGCCCTTCGACGTCGTCCAGGTCACGGCCTCGGTCGAGCGGGCGCTGGCGCGACGGGCGAGTCGCGGACGCACGGTCGCCTTCCTCGAGGAAGTGAGCCGGATCCTCGGTCCCGACCGGGACAGCCATCTCTCCCTCGACGAGCTCGAGGCCAACACCCTCGCCCAGGAGCGCCTGCGGGCACTGCTCTCGGAGCCGGTGCTCCAGCGTGGGGCCGCCAGTCCGCGCGCAGGCGGCCCGAGCACGCTCGAATTCCTCGAGGTCCTCGCCGAAACGATCGAGACCCGGGACCTCTTCATGCGCGGCCACGCTCGCCGCGTCGCCTACGGCGCCGATCTCGTCGCTGCGCGGCTCTGCCTCGCCCGGGAAGAGCGCGACCACGTTCGCATGGCCGCCTTCCTGCACGACATCGGCAAAGTTGGCGCGACGAGCGATGTGCTCGCCGGCAAGGTGCTGCCCGAGCCCGAACGGCTCGAATCGATCCACACCCATCCGGCGATGGGCGAGCGGCTACTGCGGCCGCTCGGGCTGTCACCGACCGTGACCGCGACCGTGCGACACCATCACGAACGCTACGACGGCACGGGCTACCCCGACGGCGTCGCCGGCGACGACATCCCGCTCGCCGCCCGCATCATCGCGATCGTCGACGCCTTTGACGCCATGACCTGCGAGCGTCCCTACCGGGCGGCGAGGAGCCGCGCAGAGGCGCTCGCCGAGCTGCGCACCCACGCGCGTACCCAGTTCGACCCGAATCTCGTCGACATCTTCTGCGATCTGATCGCCAGCGGTGCGATGGAGGTAATCGACGAGTCGGGTGGTACGGCCGAGAACGAGTCCGGGGCACAGGACGCCCTCTCCGTCCCCACCGCCCGAAGACGCGGTGCCGCATGACGGCGATGCCGCTGCTGCACGACGGCGACTTCCCGACCCGCAGCGAGCAGCGCGAGCCCAGCGTCCACGTCGTCGAGTACAGCCGCTACCCGCGCCGCAACGCCCGCGAGCGTCGACGCGTCGGATACACCCAGGATCGCTCCGCCACGGGCCTGGGTCTCGACCTCGCGGAGCCGCTGTCCGAGGGCGAGCTGCTGCGCGTGACGCTGCGGGACATCGACGAGCGCACCGCGCTCGACGGCCTCGCGCGCGTCGTGTGGTGCCGCGCGGGCAGCCACGAACGTTACCGAGCCGGATTGGCAGTGCTGCGTGACGCGGGCCAGCGCCCGCTGCTGCGCGGGCGGCGGCCGACCAGCGAATTCGTCAGGAATCAGTCGAACGCTCGGCTCAAGGTGAGCGCGAGCGGGGAGGCGGCTGCCTCCAGGTCATGAGGTCATAGAGGGTCGGGGCCGCGACGGTCAACCGGGGGGTGCGCCGCGGTTCCCGCCCTCACACCTCCTTTCCACCTCCGCTTCGCTCGTCCGAGCCGCCGGTCACGACCTGCTAGATTGACGCCCCATGTTTGGCATCGGCCCGATGGAATTGGTGGTGATCGTCGTGGTGGCGCTGCTGATCTTCGGTCCGCAGCGGCTGCCCGAACTCGCCCGCACCCTCGGCAAGGGCCTCGCCGAATTCCGCCGCGCGAGCAACGAGCTGCGCCAGACGCTCGCCCTCGACGAGCTCCAGAACGATCTGCGCAAGACGATGAATCAGCCCGCAAGCCCGGCTACACCGCGCCCCGCGCAAGCGGGCGACAGCCTGCCGGCCGGACCCGCCGGAGCGAGCGCCCCATCCGCGGAGGCGGCGGCCAACACGACGCCGCCGTGGCAGAGCCATCCCGGCGAGCTGCCCCTCGACCGCGATCAAGAACACAACGATTTGACTCCCGAAGAGAGCCCGCGGCTCGCGGCCGCCGACCCCGGGCTCGGCAATGTGCCCGTCACGGGCGCAGATCCGTCGGGCACGCGGCGTGGATGAACGTGCGCTTCCGATCACGGAGCACCTCGCGGAGCTCCGCCGGCGCATCGGCTGGACCCTCGGCGCGATCGTCCTCGGTGCGAGCCTCTCCTACGCCTTCTCCGAGCCGATCTTCGCCTTCCTGCTTTCGCCCGCAACCTCGGCCCTCGCCGCCAAAGGCAGCAAGCTCCAGGCGATCGCGCCGACCGAGATCTTCGTCGCGTACATCAAATGCGCGCTGCTCTCGGGCTTCGTGCTGACCCTGCCAGTCAGCTTCTGGCAGCTCTGGGCCTTCGTGGCGCCAGGCCTCTACGACAGCGAGAAGCGCGCGATCTTTCCGTTCGTGCTCTCGTCGACCGTCCTGTTCGTCACCGGCGCCCTCTTCGGCCACACCTTCGTCTTCCCGCTCATGTTCCAGTTCCTGAACAGCTGGGACAACGAATGGGTCGTCTCCGCCTGGACGCTCAGGGAAGTCTTCGGTCTCATCACCCAGATGATCCTCGCCTTCGGCGTGATCTTCGAGCTGCCGATCTTCGTCCTCTTCCTGTCGCTCTCGGGCATCGTGACAGCGCGCCAGCTGCTGTCGGGCACGCGTTATGCGGTCGTCGCGGCGTTCATCGTCGGTGCGATCCTGACGCCGCCCGATGTGGTGAGCCAGGTGTTGATGTCGGTGCCGATGGTGATCTTGTATCTGGTCGGGGTCGCGGTCGCCTTCATCTTCGAGCGAAAGCCCGTCGTGTCGACGGCCCTGCAGAAAGCGGGGGGCGGTGAGGCAGTGGCGCGCCAGGACGGTTGAGGCCAGGCGCGGCTCGGATGGGCGAGGGGCCATCGACGACGCGCTCCGGACCGCTTTCCTCTACTCGAACGCGACCCTGAAGCGGACCGGCACCTCGTCGTCGATCGCGACCGGATGCCAGCCGGACGGCTTCTCGCCGATCCCGAAATCCGTCCGCAGGATCAGGAAGCCGCCCTCAACGACGACGGGGCTGGTCGCGACGATCTCGAGCTCGCCCTCGAGCGTCTTCTTCACCCCGTGCAGATCGACATCAAACTTCACCGCATAACGCGGCCGCCCCTGCTTCGAAGGCTCGAGCGCGCGCGCCGAATGACCGCGCACGCTCGCCACGGGATATTTCTCGACGTCGAAGAAGTCGGCGGTGCGGAGGTGCTCGTCGCGGGACTCGCTCTTCGTGTCGACAGAAGCGAGGGTGACCTCGACGACTGCATGGCTCGCGGCCGGGTCCGCGAGATCGACCGAATGCTCGACGACGCGCCACTCGTCGAACTCGCCGTCGGCGGTTCCGAAGATGTTGTGGCCCAGGAAGCCGATCCGACCTTTCGGAGCGGGCAACGGCGGAGCGGCCGGGGTGGGCGACGCGGCGGAAGAAGCCGCCGCGTCACCTGCGCCCGGGGCGCCCACCTGATCCTCGGCCGGGCTGCGCATCGCTCCGAAAACGCTCGCGAGCCCCGCCAAAACGAGAACGCCGAGCCCGCTCGCACGCAATGCCTTCATGTCACCCGCCTCACAGGTCCCTGCTCATTTTCCCGATTCGGCGACCGCACGGTAGGCGACCGCTCCCGCGACGGCTCCGAGGATCGGCGCGATCCAGAAGAGCCACAGCTGCGACATCGCCCAGCCGCCCACGTACAGCGCAACGCCCGTGCTCCGCGCGGGATTCACCGACGTATTCGTCACGGGAATGCTGATCAGGTGGATCAGCGTCAGGCCAAGGCCGATCGCGATCGGCGCGAAGCCCTTCGGCGCGCGCTCGTCGGTCGCGCCGAGGATGATGAAGAGGAACATCATCGTCATCACGACTTCCGTCACGAACGCCGATCGCAGGCCATAGCCGCCCGGCGAATGCTCTCCGAAGCCGTTCGAGGCGAAGCCCGCGGCGACATCGAAGCCCGCCTGGCCGCTCGCGATCACGTAGAGCACACCCCCCGCGACGACCGCGCCGAGCACCTGCGCAGCGATATAGGGAACGAGCTGCGCCGCCGGAAATCGGCCGCCGGCCCAGAGACCGATCGAGACCGCGGGATTGAGATG
>JANNQH010000261.1:0-3631 GCA_031400655.1 Deltaproteobacteria bacterium
ACGACGAGCGCGTCGTACTCGAGCTCACGCTCCGCGCCATCGTGGCTCCGCACCGCGACCCGTCGTCGATCGCTGTCGACGCGCGTGATCAGACCCTGGAGCACCGTCATCCCGTCGAGGCGGCGGTATCGGCGGAAAGCCATCAGGAAGTGCTCGCGCCAGGCGTCTGGCCGGGCGAGGCGCGTCCCGAGCTCCTGTCCGGAGACGAGGCAAGGCTTCGGCGTGATGCCGATGACCTCGAATTCGGGGTGCAGGTGGAGGGCCACGAGCAGGCCTGTGTCACCCAGGCCCGCGATCACGACGCGCTTCTTCATTCTGGGCTCGGAGTCGCAGCTCAGCGCGTCGGATGCGCCGGCTCGATCTTGAAGTTGTTGAAGAGAATGTTATGGGCGTGCCAGGTGTTCCAGTGCTCGGTCAGGTACTTGATCCGGCCCGACGAATCGAACCGGAAGACGAAGCAGTAGACGTTCGTGTAGTCCTGGCCGCGGTGGGTCTTGGCGTACATCGTGTGTTGGCGGACGACGTAGTCGCCGTCGGCGAGCAGCACGATGTCCTCGTTGCGGATCGTCGAGACGTCGTAGGCGTCGACGCCGCTGTCGACCTTGCGCGCGGACGGGCCGCTCGTCGCGCCGGTCAGGATCCCGCGGATTGTGTCGCGCCCCTTGTGCTCGGTCTGGCCACCGGCGCCGACGAAGGGGAGTCCGTTCCACCAGACGGCGTCTTCGCTGAACAAGAGGCTTTTGTCTTCGCGGTTTGCGGTATCGAAGAGGCGGTGGGTGACGTCGATGTTGCGCTGTTCTTCGGGGGTGTAGCTCGGCATCGGAATTCCTCGCCTCCAGGGTCTCGGGTCGGCGACGCACGGGCTGCGCGGCCTTCGGGCGCAGCGGAGCGTAACGCACGGGCGCGCGTTACGTTGCGCGGAGAGGAGACCGAAGATGAAGCTCGGATGTGCGGTCGAGTATGCGGGGCGCGGGGTGACGGTGCCGATCGAGCGCATCCAGCGACTCGAGGCCTTGGGCTACGACTCGGTCTGGACGGCGGAGGCCTACGGCTCCGATGCGATCACGCCGCTCGCCTTCATCGCGGCCCACACGAAACGCATCCGCCTGGGCACCGCTGTGATCCAGGTCGGCGCGCGGACGCCGACGATGACTGCGATGCAGCTCGGCACTCTCGACGCGCTGGCGGGCGGGGGCCGCGTGATCGGAGGCCTCGGTCTCTCGGGTCCGCAGATCGTCGAGGGCTGGTACGGAACGCCCTGGGGCAATCCGAAAGAGCGGCTGCGCGACTACGTCACGATCATGCAGAAGATCTTCGCCCGCGAAGGACCGGTCTCCCATGCCGGCAAGGAAATCCGGCTTCCCTACGACGGTCCCGGCAGCACGGGGATGGGCAAGCCGCTCAAGTCGATCCTGCATTTCGAAAAGAAGCCGAAGATCTGGCTCGGCACAGGCGCCCCCGAGATGGTGCGCATGACGGCGGAGATCGCCGACGGCTGGCTCGCCTTCGGCATTCGGCCGGGCAACGTCGCGACCTTCAAGAAATGGTTCGAAGAGGGCTTCGCCCGCGCCGGAGGTGGGAAGGGTTATGCCGACTTCGAGATCCAGGGCGGCGTGTCCGTCACGATCACGAACGACGTGAAGGCCGCGCTGCAGGCGGGCAAGCCCTTCGTCGCCCTCTACGTCGGCGGCATGGGTCACCCGAAGCTCAACTTCCACAACAAGCGCATGCACCGCGAAGGCTGGGGCGAGGCCGCCGAGCGGATCACCGAGCTGTTCCAGGCCGGCCGGCGCGACGAGGCGATCGCCGCTGTGCCCGACGACTACATCGACGAGGGAGGCCTGTTCGGCGACGTGGCCCGAATCAGGGACCGCTGGCGCAAGCAGTGGGAGAAGATGCCGTTTACGGGTGTCACCGTGCGCACCGAGCAGGAAGAGGTCTACGACCTGATGGCCGAGCTCGCGGGTGCGCGCGGCTAGTCGGGGTCCTTGAACTTCGGCTCCCGCTTCTCGAAGTTGGCCCGGATTGCCTCGAGCTGGTTCTCGCTTCCGATGAGCTTCGACTGAAGGCCTGCCTCGAGGGCGAGTCCGGTCGCCTCATCGGCGTGCCACGATTCGTCGAGCAGCTTCTTTCCGAGTCGGATCGCATCGGGGGATTTCGAGGCGAGCTCGCGGGCCAGACCCATCGCGTGGGCGAAATGATCATCGACGATCCGCGTCACGAGTCCGAGCGTCTTTGCTTCGTCGGCCTGGACGATGCGGCCCGTGAACGTCAGCTCCTTGGCGACGTCGAGGGGAACGATGTCGCGGAGCGTCTGGCTGATGCCGACGTCCGGAATCAGGCCCCACTTGATCTCGAGGACCGAGAAGCGCAAATCCGGGCCGGCGATCCTGATGTCGGCGCCGAGGGCGATCTGGGCACCGGCGCCGAAGGCGACGCCGTGGAGAGCCGCGATCACGGGGACCGGCAGGCGCTTCCAGACGAGCGCCGCGCGCTGAAAGGAGTTCCCGGGCCGCGCGCCCGGCGAGGAGCCGGCCTTCGTGTCGAGGTTCGGCTTGCCAGATTCTCCCATCGACTGGCTCCCCATCGACTGGCTCCCCATCGACTGGAAAGTCGCCATGTCCATTCCGGCGCAGAAAGCGCGGCCGTTGCCCGAGAGGACGACGGCACGTACGCCGCGCGTCTCGCCAATCAGATCGCCCGCCGCCGAGATCGCCTTCCACATCGCCGGATCGATGGCGTTCATTTTGTCGGGGCGATTGAGGCGGACGTCCGCAACGTGATCGTGGAGCTCGACAGTGACGACGCCGGACAGGAGCTGGGTCATGTGGACTAACCCTTCTTCGCCTTCTTCTCGGCCTCGACCTCGGCGATCTTCTGCTCGACGATGCCGACGAGCGCTGCCGCGCGGGGATACCCGGCATACTGCGCGATCATCAGGAGAAGCTCGCGCAGCTCGGTCGGGGTGAGCTCGCCGCGTTTCAGCGCCGCCTTGGCCTGGATGCCCCAGGTCATCGGCTCACCCTTCTCGGCGATGATCCCGAGCAGCAATAGCCGCCGATCGCGGATCGAGAGCACGTCCCGCGACCAGACCTCGGCGAAGACCTGCTCGAGCATGATGTCGGTGAAGACGTTGCCTTCGGCCGGGGCGACGACGTCGCCCGCGTAGACCTCGGTGATCATTTCGACGCCGCGCTTGCGCCGTTCGGAGCTCGCCATCGTTATTTCCCCTTTCCGGTTTCGATCTTCATGTCCTGCATGTCCCAGTAGCCGCGCAGGTTCGTGAGCAGGCCGGCGTCGTTCACCCGGTAGACGAAATAGCCGCGCACCGCCGCGCGGATTCCATTCGGGAAGTGGTTGTGGAGCGTCAGCTCGTGGGCCGACTCGCTGCCTGCGGTCCGAGACCCATGGGTTTCGATCCGGACCTCGGAGGGGGCGATGTTCTTCTCCCAGAAGTCGGAGACCTCGGCCTTCCCTCGCACACCCAGCCCTGTCGGATTCGTCGGCGCGACGCCGATCGGGTCCTCGATGCAGACGTCGTCGGCCATCAGGCCGAGCCAGCCCGCCTTGTCCTTCGCCTGCACACAGCGCCACGACGCGCGGGCCGCGATCATTGCGGGATGTTCTTCGT
>JANNQH010000262.1:0-7153 GCA_031400655.1 Deltaproteobacteria bacterium
TTTCGTTGCCAAGCTCAAGTAGTGCTCCAACGTGGAACTCCTCTTCGATTTGTTCGGGCTTCCAATAGGTCCGCAGGATCCAGATGAAGGATCCGATCAGGAAGAAGGCCGCGGGCGCGAGCAACATGAGACCGTTCGGCACGTACCAGCCGCCCTGGCTCACGGGCTTCAGGACCGTGTACCCGAGCAGCGTTCCCGAGCCGAGGATCTCGCGGAAGAAGGCGACGGTCACGAGTACCGCCGAATAGCCGAGGCCGTTGCCGAGGCCGTCGACGAACGAGACCCAGGGCTTGTTCTGCATCGCGAACGCGTCGGCGCGTCCCATCACGATGCAGTTGGTGATGATCAGACCCACGAAGACCGAAAGCTCCTTGGCGGTCGAGTAGACGAAGGCCTGGAGGATCTGGTCGGTCACGATGACGAGCGACGCGATCACGGTCAACTGCACGATGATCCGGATGCTGCTCGGAATCCAGAGTCGCAGCATCGAGACGGCGAGATTCGAGAAGGCTGTCACGACGGTCACCGCGATCGCCATCACGAGGGCTGTCGACATCTTCGTCGTGACGGCGAGGGCGGAGCAGATGCCCAGGATCTGGAGCGCGATCGGGTTGTTGTTGAAGATCGGATCGACGAACGCGTCCCTTGCGGTGACTTCGGCCATGGCTGCATCTCCTTCTACTTCAATCGTCGAACGCTGATCCTCGAACTCTAGTTTCCCGATCCCGATCGTCCCGCGCTCGTCCGCGGCTAGACACCCGCCTGCGCGCGGTACTTCGCGAGGTAGGGACCGAAGCCGTTCTCCCCGAGCCAGAATCGCAACAGGTTCGTGACTCCCCGACTCGTGATCGTCGCCCCCGAGAGGCCATCGACGTTGTACGGGTCTTCGGCCGCCGATCCCGCCGCACCCTTCTTGACGGAAATCGACAAGACGCCGCCCTCATTGAAGGCCATCCGGCCGGGCCAGAGGGCCTTCCAGCGCGGATTGTCGACCTCCCCGCCGAGGCCGGGGGTTTCCTTGTGGCTGTAGAACGTGATGCCGACGATCGTGCGGGTATCGGGGGCGAGGGCGAGGTAGCCGTAAAGGGTTCCCCAGAGGCCGTAGCCCTCGATGGGGAGGATCAGGGCTTTCCGCTCGCCGTCCTGCACGACGTCGAAAACCAGCGCCTGGTTCGGGAGGCGCATGACCTTCGAGGGATTCTCCGGGGCGGGCCGGCTGCGTTCGGGATCCTTCGAAGCCTTCAGCTGGTCGAAGGTCGACGACTCGATCGCCGTGTTCGGCTCACCGGTCTCGAGGTCGATGACCTTGGCCTGGATCGACGAATCGTAAAGCGACGTGATCTCTTCGCGGGACAGCTCGGCGCCGTCCTCGATCAGGCCCGCCACCGTCAGGACCTTCTGTTGGCGATCGAGGAGCTTGTTCGCGTCCTGCCGATCCTTGAGACCGACCGCCGCCCCGGCGACGAAGACCGCGCAGACGAGACAGACGACCGAAGCGAAGCCGATGATGTAGCCGGTACTATGCTGCATATCGCGCTTCCCTCCGGCGCACGTTGGCTTGGATGAAGTAGTAGTCGATCAGCGGCGCAATCATGTTCATGAACAGGATCGCGAGCATCATGCCCTCGGGATAGGCCGGGTTCACGACCCGGATCAAGACCACGAAGACGCCGATCAGCGCGCCGTAGATGAGCTTGCCCGGATTCGTGAAGGCCGACGACACCGGATCCGTCGCCATGTAGACGAGACCGAACGCCCAGCCGCCCATCACCGCGTGCCAGTACCACGGCACCGCGAACATGGGATTCGTATTGGAGCCGACTCCATTCAGGAAAGTGGCCATCCCGATCGTGCCGGCCACGACGCCCGCCATCGTCCGCCACGACCCGATTCCAGTCCAGATGAGAACGCACGCGCCCAGCAGACACGCGAGCGCCGAAGTCTCGCCCATCGAGCCCGGCTCGAAGCCGAGGAAGGAGTTCATCCAGCTCGCCTGGGCAAGCGCCGCTTCGCCCGAGACCGCAGCCTGGGCCAGCAGCGTCGCCCCCGAGAACGAATCGACGGACGAGAAATTCGCCGCGATCCAGGGCGCGTCTCCACTCATCGCAGCCGGATACGAGAAGAAGAGGAACGCTCTCGCCGTCAGGGCGGGATTCAGGAAATTCATGCCGGTTCCGCCGAAGATCTCCTTCCCGAATACGATGCCGAAGGCCGTGCCCAGCACGACCATCCAGAGCGGGATCGTCGGGGGCAAGGTCAACGGGATCAGCATGCCGGTCACGAGGAATCCCTCGTTGATCTCGTGCTTTCGGATCATCGCGACCAGGGGCTCGACGATGCCGCCGGTCAGCATCGCGGCGATGACGACCGGGATGTAGTGGAGCGCCCCGTAGAGGGCGCACGCGACCGGATTCTGGAAATCGAACGGCAGGCCGACGGCCTCGAAGAGCGAGCTGCGCCACGTCTCGAGCGCAACGGCGCCGTGCGCCATCGCGAGCAGCGCCTGATAGCCCGTGTTGTAGGTGGCCATCACCATGCAAGGCAGCAGGGCGATGACGACGGTGATCATCAGACGCTTGTTGTCGAGACCGTCGCGCACATGGGAGGCTGTGCGCGTGACGTCACCGGGGGTGAAGAGGCCGGTGAATTGCGCTTCCCAGAGCGGGTAGAAGAATTCGAGCTTGCCGCCCTTTTCGAAATGGTGCTTGACGCGGAGGTGTGCATCCTTCAGGAATTTCACGGGTCCTCAACCTTCCTTCGCGATCGTCTCGAGGTTCCGTCTCAGGATCGGGCCGTAGTTGATCTTGCCGGGGCAGACAAAGGTACAGAGAGCGAGATCTTCCTCCTCGAGCTCGAGGACACCGAGCTTCTCCGCCGTCTCGACGTCGCCCACGAGCAGGGAACGCAACAGGAAGGTCGGCATCAGGTCCATCGACATGACCTTCTCGAACAGACCGATCGGAACCATCGCGCGCTGAGAGCCGTACATGCTCGTCGTGAAGCGGAATCGCTCGGGCGAGAAGATCTTCGAGAGGTAGATCCGCGTGATCGAGAACAGGTCCCTGCCGGGGGAGAGCCAGCCGAGGAAGACGTTCTCGCGGTCCTCCTCGAGCAGGCTCACCTGGCGGTCGTAGCGCCCGAGAAAGTCGAAGATCTCGCCGTAGGTCCGGCTGCCCGACAGCACGGATCCGGAGATCGTGCGGATCTCTCGCTTGCCTGCGCGGGCGAGATCGGCTGCGACGAGATCGCTCACGCAGGCGCCGATGCGGCTGCGTTCGAGGCGCGGATCCGCAATCCCGGCACCCGCGATCGAGATCACCCGTGTGACGTCGAGCCGCCCGGTCCGGAAGAGGCTCCCGATGGCGGCCACGTCCTGATAGCCGAGGTGCCAGACCTTCCGCGCACGATTGACGGGCCGCAGGGTGTGGATGTGGACGCCGACTGTGCCAGCAGGATGGGGCCCGGCGAATTGCTCGACCCGGACATTCAACGGGGGGTTCTGTCCGAGCTCCGAATGCTCTCCGACGCAGAGATAGGTCGGCCCATCGATCAGCTTCGCGACCAGTCGCGCTCCGAGCCGGAAATCGTCCAGGCGGTCTGCCAGCGCGACCTCGGGGAGCGGCGCGTGGGGATGCGTGTCGATGGCGGTGATGAAGAGCGCGTCGGCGTCCCCGTCAGGCGACGGAACACGGCCGAAGGGGCGCTGGCGAATCGCCGTCCAGAGCCCCGATTCCGCGAGTAGCGCGCGGATCTGTCGGCGATCGAGCGAGTCCGGATCGGCGCCACTGAAGCTCTCGAAGCGGGCGAGCTCGTCGTTCGCGGGCTCTCCACGGCGCTCGCCGTCCGACAAGTCGATCACGACCGCCTGCAGGACGCGCTTCTCGCCGCGATGGATGCCGATAATGCGCCCTGCCCCGGGCGCCGTGTGGCGCACGCCCGGCGCCTTGCGGTCTTCGAACAGGACCTGACCGCGTTTCACGGTCTGCCCCTCTTCGACCTGCATGCTGGGCTTCATGCCGGGGAAATCGCCCGCCAGCACGGCCACGCGGGTACAAGGGCACGTCCCACGCACGACCTGCACCGGCTTCCCGGGGATCGGCAGATCGAGGCCCTTCTCGAACTTGTGCAGTGCCATGCTCTCTCAGTATCGATCTCGGTGTCGATGCTAGTCCGCAGTGACGAACCCAAGAATTTCGAGTACACCCGAACCGCGGCGAATGCTTTCGTGCTCCGTTCCAGGACCGGCGGCAGTCGTTCGCTTCTCGGACCCGCGATCCTTTGCCGTGACACACGGCAAAGGATCGGATGAAAGGCGATCGCAATCGGTTCTCGGCCTGCTGAAAACTCGTCAGTCGGTTACGGTAGGAACTGGTCCGACGAAGAGCAAGTACTTTGGGAACCGCAGCCATGGGGACATTTCATCCGATCCTGGCGGTAGCACGAGACTGGGAACTACCGAAACCGGTCCGTGTTGCGTCTGGACCGGGGTCCGCTCTCCGTGATCGAGTCGGTCGAAGACCTCCGAGCCGGGCGTCAGGCGGGATTGGATGTACCGGCGACCCGTCAAGGTTTCCTGGCAGAAGCGCACCTCTTTCGCGCGCCGTCAGCTCGCAGGATTCGACGTACGCCATAGGCCAACGAAGTCGTTGAAATCCCCCCAGCCTTGATAGACACCCCTACCCGCCACAATCGCCGCGACGTCCCGAGCGAAATTCGAGCGGCGCCGCGCCAAACGTATAATGATGCGCTCGACCGCTCCGCGCGCTGGATGGCGTGATATGGTGTTCGCCACTCGCGCGCGACCGACTACTGTTCGAACTCGTAACGCTCACGACCCATTCATCCAGTGCCTCCGATGCGCGCCATTCGGTCCTGACGCGATCGTTCTCGAAGGGAGCCCTCGATGCCTCGCCCAGTCAAGCTACAACCGTTCCTCGCTGGGGCTGTCCTGCTGTTGATCGCCTCCCCCGCGGCCTCCGCAGTCGCCTCAGGTATCGATCGACATCCGATACCCACCGTCTTGGGCGTGCCGATCGACTTCCTGCTGTTCGCATTGACCCTGATCGGCGTCGCGCTCTTCCATCACAAGACGCTCCAGGTGGCCTTGGCGGGCCTCTCGGCCATCACGCTCTACAACGTCTTCTTCAGCAGCTTCCGAGAAGGCCTCGGCCTGGCCGGTCTCGTGAGCCATCTCGGCCACGAATGGGTCATCGTCGCCAACCTGCTCTGCCTGCTGACGGGCTTTGCGCTCCTCGCCAACCACTTCGAGATGAGCGAGCTGCCGAAGCTGCTGCCCCGCTATCTCCCGGACGATTGGAAGGGTGGATTCGCTCTGCTCGTCATGGTGTTCGTGCTGTCGTCGTTTCTCGACAACATCGCCGCGGCCATGATCGGGGGCGCGATGGCCCACACCGTATTCAACCGGAAGGTCCACATTGGCTACATCGCGGCGATCGTCGCGGCGTCCAACGCGGGCGGCTCGGGCAGCGTCGTCGGCGATACCACGACCACCATGATGTGGATCAGTGGCATATCGCCGATGGCGGTCTTTCACGCCTACGTCGCCGCGGTCGTGGCGCTCGTCGTCTGCGGCATTCCCGCGGCGCTCCAACAGCACAAATATTCTCCTATCCTCAAGGACGCTCCGACGAACCTGCACATCGACTGGGCCCGCATGGGCGTGGTAGGCGTGATCCTGGCGTCGGCGATCGGCGCGAATCTGCTGATCAACCTCCACTACCCCGAAGAGGCCGAAGCCTTTCCGTTCATCGGAGTCGCGGTCTGGCTCGCCATCGCGGTGACGGCGCCCTGGCGGCGACCGACCTGGTCTCTGCTTCCCGAGGCCTTCAAGGGATCGTGCTTTTTGCTGGCCCTCGTGCTGTCGGCGACGATGATGCCGGTCGAGCAATTGCCGATGGCCTCGTGGCACACGGCGTTCGGCCTGGGCTTCCTCTCGTCGGTCTTCGACAACATCCCGCTGACTGCGCTGGCCATCAAGCAGGGCGGCTACGACTGGGGCATGCTCGCCTACAGCGTGGGCTTCGGCGGCTCGATGATCTGGTTCGGCTCGTCCGCGGGCGTGGCCATCTCGAACATGTATCCCGAGGCGAAGTCTGTGGGCCGCTGGATCACGGGCGGCTGGCATGTGGCGCTCGGCTACGTGATCGGCTTCTTCGTCCTGCTGCTCCTACTCGGCTGGCAACCGACCGCCAAGGGACATGCGACGCCGAGCGGGGACCACGCTGCGAGTGCGGCGGCGGCGACCGGCGAGACGAGCCATTGAGACACGAAGCCAGCAAGCAGGCTCGATAGTCCTTGAGGGGTGACAGCTGACGTCCGGAGACGCACCCGGGCAACGGGTGGTATTGGAACCGGACCAACCACGACCGGGTTAGATCACGATCGACAAAACTATCGCTGTCGGGCGCGGCACAAAGCGGTACTCTGCTTTGATGGGATCTGAGTCCGCGGCCCCAACCCGAGGATCAACGATGCTCAACGCGCAGGCGATTCTCCGTCAAAAAGGCAGCGCGATCTTCTCCGTGTCGCCCGATGCCACGGTCCTCGACGCCCTGCGCGAGATGGCTGCGCGAAACTGCGGCGCCTTGTTGGTGCTCGACGGGAGGCGCCCCGTCGGCATGATTTCCGAGCGCGACTATGCGCGCAAGGTCGTGCTCATGGGGCGAGTTTCATCGAGCACGCGCGTCCACGAAATCCTGGATCCGAATATCATCGAGGTAGCGATCCACGTTGGCGTCGATCGGTGCATGGAACTCATGACGGAATACCGCACCCGCCACCTGCTCGTGCGCGACGGCGACGAGTTGGCCGGGGTGATCTCGATCGGCGATGTCGTCAAGGCGTTGATGCATCAGCAGCAATCGACGATCGATCACCTGACGCAGTACATTACCGCTGGCGCGTGAGACCCTCATTGCCTTTTTCTCGTCCATAGATTCGCCCGACGCTGCACACCGCTCAGCGGATCTGGAGCGGAAGTCTGCTCTACGCCCGATCGCCAACAAGCACCCGAATCCGACGATGCTCGAAAGTCCCATGCCAGGTTCGGGCACGGTCGTGGAGGCACTCCACGCTGCGACCGTCGTGCCGGACACGGGTCGAATGCGAACGGCCGAAGGCTCGCTCACCGGGA
>JANNQH010000263.1:0-3246 GCA_031400655.1 Deltaproteobacteria bacterium
TCGACCAGCTCGGCTGGGCGCCGGAAGGCAACGTCTTCTTCCAGTATGCCGTGGAATACGCCTCGGCCACCCCGAGTGCCTACTCGATCTCGGCCATCGCCGACATCGATGGGGATGGCACGAACCAGGGCTGGGGCTACGTGAAACCCGAGCCTGGCGTCGGCGGCGCAACGATCGCGCCCTTCCACACCGCGGAATGCGCGGACACGGGTGTGGGTGCGGCGCAGAATCAGCTCAGCACGGTCGGCCCGTGTGACTCGACGGCCGGTCAGTCGGTCTTCTAGTCCGAGACGGAAGCGTCGAAATGGCAAGGGGCCGGGCAGTGATGCCCGGCCCCTTCTCTTTTCGAGCTCTTTTCGAGCGGAGCGCTGGAGCGGCCCCGCCTCCGCAGCGCTCGCGTACGCTCGCCTCAGCCCATGATGCGACCGCCGCCGCCACCACCACCGCCGTAGCCCCCCGGCATCTGGCCCGGGACGACGATCCGGCTCGACTCCTGGCGCTGGATTTCGCGCGCCTCTTCCATCAGGCGCTCGACGGCGGTCTGCACGGCCTGGGGGAAGGCGTCGAGAGCCTCCTGGAGATTCGCCGCATCAATCGGGCAGTTGATCGGGAGCGGACCGCGTGACGACATCAGGGTCGTCTCGCCGACGAAGATCGCGGGCCGTGTGAAATCGTCGCTGCCGTCGGCCTTGATCGGGGTGAGCCTGCGAATCGAGGCGACCTTCAGATCGGTGAAGGTCTCCTCGCGGTAGAGATTGTTCTGGTCGACGGCGATGTCGCCCAGCGGATTGTTGGCTGCGCTCACGGGGGCTCTCCTTGGTTGGCCCCATCTTCGCAAAAAAAGCTGGCCCCGCGCAAAAGCTGGCCCGGATTCGAAGCCGCGGGCGCGGCGTTCAGCCGCGCAAGATCTCGGACAAGACGGTGCCCAGGCCGGCCAGCTCGCCGTCCTCGAGGGACTCCACGTCGGGCAGGCAGGCGACCAGCTTTTCGAGGCTGGCCGCCGTCTCGCGCGATACGCCGATGAAAGCGAGGGCGAGCCCCTGCTCGGCGTCGTCACGCACGACCGCTGCGTCGAGGGTGAGCGGGCGGGCAAGCGTCGGGCCGTGCAGTGCCAGGCGGAAGCGATCGCCGAGGGCGAGCTCGGGATGGCGTTCGATCCGCATGCCCCGGGCCGACAGATCGCGCCCCACGAGGGCGAGGGGGCGGTCTGCGCGGTTTACCCGCAGGACCGTCGGAAAGTGGCCGCGCGGGGTACCTCGACGATTGGCCGGGTCGCGTGATTCAGAGCCGTCCTCGGGCCCGCTCGCGATCGCGACGAGCTCGATCGCCACGTCGTTGCCGGCGTGATCGCCGGCGCGAATGGGCGGATCCGTCTCGTCGTCGAGCATCAGATCGGGCAGCGAGGGCAGACGACAGGCGGGAATCGCGGGCCCGGCGAAGGGCGCTTCGGACGGCATCGCAGCGTGCCCCGAGGCCCAGTGATTGATGGCGGTGGTGAGGCGCTGACGCGTCGCGCGCGCGAGGTTCGCGTCGAACACGACCGCGTAGGTCCGGCGCGGCGAGCCCGCGAGCTGGGCCACGCGGCGGATCCGCCCGGCGAGCTCGAGCGGCTCGGCCATGCCGTCGGGCAACGACGCGCCCGGGACCGTGAACCGGACCGCTTCGCCGACGCCGAGCAGCGAACGCGTCTGGATGCGACAACCCCGGTTCGAGAGATCGACGAGGATCGCGTCGGACTGCGCGACCTCGATTGCGACCTCGGTGGCGATCCGCGCGTCCTCTCGCCGCTCTTCGCCCTGGTAGAGAGCGCGTGCGATCAGGAGACGCCAGGTCTCGCGGTTGGCCGGCAGCCGAACCAACAGGTTCATTCCCTGCCGCCGCAAGCGCCGCCGCAGGGCCGGCGAATCCTCGGAGACGGCCACGATCCGAAGCGGCTCGTCGCAATCGCCCGTCGACCTACGTCCGCTGGCGACATGCTCGAGTCGCCTCGAGGTCACGATCAGGAGCTCGCGCGGTGGATCGATGCGCTCGGGGATCTGGCCGCCGCGATATCGATCGAAGGCGAGGCCGCCCGCCTCGAGCACGCGGGCGACTTCTTCGAGCTCGCCATCGTCGACGAGGACGATGCCTGTCGCAGGGGATGCCGACTTCATGGGAATCTCCGAGGCGTGTCTGCGAGGTCGGTCGCGACGACGTCTGGTCCCGATCTTCGTCACATGCGCGGATCCCCTGAAGCGGGTGATCCGCCAGTCGCCCGCGCGCGATTTGCGCTGCCTATCCCCTGCAGCAGGGCTGCGTTCGAGATGCCGCACAGCGCCAGCGCCAGGCCCGTTGTGCGCCAGTCCGCGGACGGGGCGGAGACGACCGACACGGCGAGGCCGTTGTTGGTCGCGTGCGCGAGCCAGGCGAGCCCGAGCCCGTGGCGTTCGCGAAGCAGTCCGAGCTGGATGCCCAGCAGGCTGGCGACCAGGCCGTGGTGCAGGTCGAGATGGGCGAGGCCGAACAGGAGGGCGGTGCCCATGATCGCGGCCGGGACGCCGGCGCTGCGGCGCAGGAGCTCGTAGAAAAGGCCGCGAAACAGCAGCTCTTCCAGGGTCGCCGGAACGACCGCGTCGCGCAGCACGAGTCGGAGCCAGTCCGGCCCGCTCGTCGCGTCGCTGGCTGCCGGGATCCGTGAGATCGCCTCTGCGAGACGGCTCGTCTCGAACCCGGGAAGCCTGCGAGCCGCTTGCTCGAGCAGCCAGCTGGTCGCGGCCAGGCCGGCGACGTGCAGGGCGACGCGGTCGGGTCGGTAGCGTGTCGGGTGCGCGGCGGGTGAGCGGGGCGGCGCGGGCATCGACGGAGCGTAACCGCGGGCAGGCTGCAGCGGCGGGGCTCCGCCTCCTCGTCGCACGGCAATCATGGCTCGGCCGCGCGGGCCGCTGCTACGCTCGCCAGCGTGCCGAAATCCGAGCTCTGTTCGTCATTGCTGGTAGCGATGCCCCAGCTCCTGGATCCGAATTTCCGCCGCGCGGTCGTGCTCGTCGTACATCACGATGTGGACTCGACCTTCGGTCTGGTGCTCAATCGCGAGGTCGACCTGTCAGTGCGCGAGCTGTGCGAGAGCCTGGAGTTCAGCTGGCAGGGCAAGACGACGGCGGAGGTCGCCTGGGGCGGTCCGGTCGAGACGAATACGGGTTGGCTGTTATTCCAGGACGACGTCGACACCGAAATCGAGGGAGACCAGGTTTCCCGGCTCGAGGGCGA
>JANNQH010000264.1:0-2789 GCA_031400655.1 Deltaproteobacteria bacterium
GTCCCAGAGCATTCCGCCTGCTCCGAAGGATGGATCTCGCGCGAGCGCTCGCGCCGATGGAGACAGCAGCTCGATCGCCCAGAAGTCGTCGAGCACGGGCTCCTTGGCATGCAGCGAGTGGGCCGCTCTGCCCATCGCCGCACCCTCCGCCGTCCCCTGTCGCCTTGCGTCGCCCGTCCTCGCCATGCATCACCTCCCGTCACCCCGCCCGGCTCCAGAGCCTACGTCGTCGGCTCGAGCGGTGACTGCCACCCCGGCTAGCCGGCGATCAGTCCGAGCACTGCCCCGCCGAGCCGACACACGGCGGAACCTGCGCGAGACTGGATGTCCTGGGCACCCAGCGCCAGGGAAGCGGCGATCTGGCGTCCGGTCCCGATCCCGCCGGCGGCGAGCACGGGGATCGGCGCGACGGCGTCGGGGACCAGCACCATCGTCGCGACCTCTCCCGTATGTTTGCCGGCTTCTTAGCTCTGGGCCACGATGATGTCGGCACCGGCCGCCGCGTGGCGCTTCGCGTGCTCGACAGTGCCGGCGAGGGCGGCGGGCCGAGGGCGCTCGCGATCAGCTTGATCTTGCAGTCGAAGAGCATCTCGAAACGTTTGATGTTCCTCGCCGATCTGGCATACGCCGAAGACGCGAGCCCGCGATTCCCACGACCGAGCCACTGGAGAGATCTGACCATGTTGAACCTCGCGGAACTCGACCTGACCCGATCCGAGCTCTACCGAAACGGCTTCCCCCACGACGTCTTCACGGCCCTCCGCGAGCAGGCTCCGGTTTGGCGCCACCCCGAGACGGCCGGGTTCGACAAGACCGGGGGGCGGGGCTTCTGGGTTCTCTCGCGCTATGCGGACATCCGGGACGCGAATCGCAATCCCGAGCTCTACCTCTCGAACGGGGGACCGGGCCTCGGCTACGAGGGCATGGGTCTCATGCTGACCGACATGGACGGCGCGCCTCACATCCGCCAGCGCAAGCTGATCAGCTCGGGCTTCACGCCGCGCATGACGAAGCGCCTCGAAGATCTCGCCCGCAAATGGGCCATCTCGATCATCGAGGATGCCCTCGCCCGGGAGACCGTCGAGTTCGTCCAGGACGTCGCCTACAAGCTCCCGATGCACATGATCGCCGACATCCTCGGCATCCCGCTCGAGGACCGCGACTGGCTCTTCACCCAGACGAACGATCTCCTGCTCTGCCTCGATCCCGAGCATCCGGTCCCGGAGTCTGCGCGCGAGGGGATCGCTACCCAGATCTTCGGCTACGGCCACAAGCTCGCGGCGCAGAAGCGAGCCCATCCGGAAGACGACGTGCTTTCGCTCCTCGTGACGGCCGAAGACGAGCGAGGCCCGCTGAGCGATCTCGAGCTCGACGCCTTCTTCATGCTGCTCACCGTCGCGGGCAGCGAGACGACCCGCAACGCCATCTCGGCCGGATTGAAGCAGCTCCTGGCCGAGCCCGATCAGCTCGAGGCGATCAAGAAGGATCCGAGCCTGATGAAGAGCGCGACCGAGGAGATCATCCGCTGGTCGTCGCCGGTCGCCTACTTCAAGCGGATCGCCGCGCAGGATACGACGATCGCCGGGACGCCGATCGCGAAGGGCGAGCGGGTCACCCTCTGGTATCCCTCCGGCAATCGTGATGCGGAATTCTTCGAAGATCCGTTCCGGTTCGACATCCGCCGCAAGAGCAACGAGCACATCGCCTTCGGCGGCGGTGGCCCGCACTTCTGCCTGGGGGCTCATCTCGCGCGCCGGGAGATCACGATCTTCTTCGAAGAGCTGTTCAAGCGAACGAGCCACATCGAGCTGATCGGCGAGCCCCGCTACAGCGTGCTCGGGATTGGCAATCCGATTCTCGTGTCGATCGGGAAGATGCCGGTCCGTTTGAAGGCTGCCTGAGTCTTCTGTCCGCGGTCCCGCGCTTCAGAAGCGGTATCGAAGCCCGAGCGACACGGCCACCGCGCAGGCCTCGATGTCCGCATTGAGTGAGCCGCGGAAGGTATTCTCGGGGCTGGCGCCGCTCAGGGGAATCCGGCGATCCTGGAAGAAGGCATAGGCCAGGCCTAGGTCCGCGGAGAGGGAATCCGTGAAGGCATGGGACGCACCGATCGCGATCCGGTGGCGGTCGCCGCCAAACGGGATCCGCTGGTCGCGCAGCCGCTCGGCCGTGGGCGCATAGTGTTGGCGCATCCATTCGCCGTAGCGCGTCGCCGCCTGCTGCCCCGCGACCTCCACGAGGTAGCTCATCACCGCGGGCAGGAACTCGATCAGATGCCCATCGGAATCGATCACCGGATGGTCGAGCCCCGCACGGATCTCGGCTGCCGAGCCATGGCCTTGATTCATCGTCGTTCCCCTCTCGATCACCGGATCCGGTCCAAATCCTACGTCGTCGGCCTGACTCGCGACTCCCCGACCGGCGGTCGCTCGAATGCAATCAATGCGAAGGCGACGACCAGGGCGGCGGAACCCAACACGAAGATCACGGGATAGCCCCAGCGGCCGGCGATCAGTCCGAGCACTGCCCCGCCGACGCCGATTCCGACGTAGAGCCCGGCCTGCAAGAGCGCGACATAGCGCCCGCGTTCGGCGGGTGCACAGCCCTCGAGGACGACCCCGGTGTAGGCGGGATAGAAGAGGCCGTGCGAGACGCCGATGCAGAGCCCCAGGATGAGGAGCCCGATCCGATCGAGCCAGGCGATCGCCAGGACCGCGGCCGCGTACAGCGCGAGACTCGCGAGGCTGATGCGGCGCAGTCCGATGCGATCGACGAAGGGCCCCGTCGCG
>JANNQH010000265.1:0-1528 GCA_031400655.1 Deltaproteobacteria bacterium
AGATCATCCGCCGCAATCACGGGGGCGCTCTGCGCTGCTGGCCGGGTGGCGGCCACCGGCGGCCTGGCATTCTTGATCACGTTCTTGACGCGCTCGACCAGGGCCTGGGCTTCGAAGGGCTTCGTGATGTGGCCGTCGGCGCCTACTGCGCTCGCGCGCGACTCGTCGAAGGCCTCGAAGGTTCCGGTCAGGAGCAGGACGGGGATATGGGAGAGGGCAGCATCCTGCTTGATCGCCTCACAGACCTCGTAGCCGCTCTTGCCGGGCATGACCACGTCGGCCAGCACCACGTCGGGCCGCAGCTCCCGAGCCTTGATGACGGCGTCGTCGCCGTTGTCGGTCGAAACGATCTCCACGTCCTCGTTGGCGAAGGAAAGGCCGACGAGCTTTTGGATCACGACCGAGTCGTCGGCCAGCAGTAGCGTCTTGGACATCGATTCCCCCGATTCGGGCGCGGGCCGCCCTGCGCAGGCGACCAGCGTACCGCTCGCACCCCGTATCGTCTCGTTCCGGCGCGTGATTGACGGGATTTTTGCGCCTTCCTGAGCCCATCCCGATCCGATGGCCGTCGCCGACGTCAAGACGCTCGCGTCCCGCTCCGATAGCAGACCCCGGGTGCCCGACATGTGTCGTGCCCGGGGAGACCCGAATGCTTCTGCGCTCGGCCGCCAGGACCCACGTCGGCATGCGCCGTCAGGCCAACGAAGATCGCTATGCGGTCGTGCCCGGTCTCGGCCTTTTCCTGGTCGCCGATGGGATGGGCGGTCACAAAGCCGGGCAGGTCGCGAGCCAGCTCGCGGCGGAGGCGGCGATCCGTGCGATCGAGGCGCTCCAGGGGGCGTCGGTCTCGCTGGCCGAGCGGCTGCGACACGCGGTGGCCTGTGCCAATCGGGAGATCTTCCACGCGGCGGAGGCGAAAGCCGAGCTCACGGGGATGGGCACGACTTTCGTGTCGATGCTCTTTGGCGAGGGTCGGCTGGCGCTGGCCCACGTGGGCGACAGCCGGGCCTACCTGCTTCGCCACGGCCGCCTGCGCGGGTTGACCGACGATCACTCGATCGTGGCCGAGCTGCTGCGGCGCCAGGCGATCAGTGAGGCGGCGGCCCGGGCCCACCCCCATCGCCACGTCCTGACCCGGGCGCTCGGCGTCCGGCCACGCATCGAGCCCGATCTGGCCGAGATGACGCCCCAGGCGGAGGACGTCTTCGTGCTCTGCTCCGACGGGCTCACCACCCATGTCGACGACCGGGAGATCGCCGAGTACGTCGGCGCCGAAGCGGACCTCGAGCGGGCGGCGGAGCGGCTCGTCGAGGCCGCCAACCGGGCCGGTGGCCTCGACAATGTGACGGTCTTGCTGGTCCGGGTCGAGAAGGAAGACTGAGCGCCGAAGCGCGACCTAACGATCGACCAAGCCCTTCAGCTTCGAGCGCAGGCGCATGACTGCCTTGGTGTGGATCTGGCACACGCGGCTCTCGGTGATCCCGAGGATCGTCCCGATCTCCTTCATGTTGAGATCCTCGTAGTAGTA
>JANNQH010000266.1:0-14035 GCA_031400655.1 Deltaproteobacteria bacterium
CAAGTCCTTGGGCTGATTCGCGAAATAACATCGCTCTTCGACCCGATTCTTGATCCGCCAGCCCTTCGGCGTGCGTACGTACTCGTCGACGTACCAGAGTCCGCAGACCAACACGTCGATCTCGCCCTTCTCGTTCGTGAACTCCTGCGGGTTGTAACACATGAGTCTGCCGGTCGCGCGATCGCCGTCGACCTTCAATTGGATGTTGGCGTTCAGGTGCTGCGTGTTTGGGAAGCGCTTCATCGCCTTGTGCAGGAAGGCGATCGTCCTCGGGAGATCGCCCGTCGAGCCGCCGAAGGCGCTGTAGTCGATGAAGGCGTCCGGCGTGAAGACGTCGTCCGCGAGCTTGTCGAAATCCTTGCCGTCGATGAGCTGCGAATAGCGGTAGATGAGATCCTGGAGCTCGAAGCGGTCGGAGATTTCTTGCAGGGAAAGCATCAGGCGAGCTCCAGTACTTGTTCGAACCGGTAGAAACCAGGCTTGCGACCGACGATCCAGGCCGCTGCGCGCACGGCGCCGGCGGCGAAATGGGCGCGGGTGGACGCGCGATGAGTCAGCTCGAGGCGTTCGCCGCGGCCCAGGAAATAGATCGTGTGCTCGCCCGGGTTGTCGCCGCCGCGCAGCGTCTGGATCCCGATCGCCCGGGCGGGGCGCACGCCCGTCTCGCCCGCGCGTTCGAGCACCATGTGATCTTCGAGTGCTACGCCCTGGCCCTCCGCGACGGCGCGGCCGAGCATCAGCGCGGTGCCGCTCGGGGCGTCGCGCTTCTGACCGTGGTGGAGCTCGAAGAGCTCGGCGTCGTAGCTCGGGCCGAGCAGCCGCGCGGCCTCCCGCGCGAGGTGGCCCAGCACGTTCACGGCGACCGAGAAGTTGGCGGTGTGGAGCACGGCGATTCGCTCGGCGGCGCGCTCGATTTCGCGCAGGCCCGCCGCGTCGAAGCCCGTCGTCCCGGTCACGTAGGCGACCCCGGCGTCGGCCGCGGCCCGCAGATTCGCAAGCGTCGCCGTGGGCACCGAGAAGTCGATCGCGACGCCGCAGCCCGAGAGCGCGCGCTTGGGGTCGTCCTGCAGCACGACGCCGGGCGCCAGGGTCTGGCCGATCTCCGGCTGACCGGGGCGCTCGAGGGCGCCCGCAAAACGCAGCCGCGGCTCGGCCGCGAGAGCCGCGCGGACTTCGAGTCCCATGCGCCCCAGTGCGCCGACTACCATGACGCCGGTTGCCATGCCGGAGACCGAAGCGCTCGTCATCGCAGGATTTCCAGGTCCTTGAGCACGATCTTCAGGCGCTCGAGATTCGCGTCGGTGATGCGTGTCAGGGGAAGCCTCATCTCGGGACCGCACCAGCCGAGCTCGCTGGCCGCCGCCTTCACGGGAATCGGATTCGTCTCGCAGAAGAGCACGTCGACCAGGGGAAGCAGCGAGTAATGGATCGCCTGGGCGCCTGCGACGTCACCGCTCTGGAAGCGGCGCACGAGGTCGCAGACCTGGCGGGGAGCCAGGTTCGAAACGACCGAGACGACGCCCTTGCCCCCGATCGAGAGCAGCGGAAGCGTGAGCCCGTCGTCGCCAGACAGCACGGCGAAATCCGACGGACATTTCGCGATCACGTGGGTCATCTGGTCGAGACTGCCCGACGATTCCTTCACTCCGACGATGTGCTCGAGGCGTGCGAGTCGCGCGATGATCTCGGGCGCGATGTTCGAGGCCGTGCGCCCCGGGATGTTGTAGATCACGAGCGGGAAACGCGTCGCCTCGGCGATCGCCGCATAGTGGGCGTAGATGCCTTCCTGGGTCGGCTTGTTGTAGTAGGGCGACAGCAGCAGCGCGCCGTCGGCCCCCGCTTGTTTGGCGTGGAGCGTCAGCTCGATCGCCTCGCGGGTCGAGTTCGAGCCGGTGCCTGCGATCACCGCGATACGGCCGCGGGCGGTCTCGACCACGATCTCGACCACGCGGCGGTGTTCGAGGTGGGAGAGGGTCGCGGACTCGCCGGTCGAGCCGCAGGGGATGACGCCGTCGACGCCGGCTTCGATCTGGCGCTCGACGTGGGCGCGGAGCGCTTCTTCGTCGACCTGGCCGGCGCGAAATGGCGTGATGAGGGCGGTGTGGATGCCTTCGAACATGGGGGCCTCTTGCTTGGGATGCCGCGTCGAGCATTTATCGAGAGGGCTAGATCTCTTCGAGCGGCCACTCACCGGTGAAGACGGTGGCGGCTGGTCCGGTCATCAGGACGGGGGAATGCTTGTCGGCCCAGGCGATCTCGAGGACGCCGCCCCGGAGCTCGACGACGACGGCGCGGTCGACCCGGCCGCGGAGCATCGACGCCACCGCGACGGCGCAGGCGCCGGATCCGCAGGCGAGCGTCTCGCCGGTTCCCCGCTCCCAGGTCCGCTGCTTGATGCGATCGCGGGACAGGATCTGGATGAACTCGACGTTCACGCGATTCGGGAACGCGACGTGGTGCTCCAGCGCGGGTCCGACGCGCTCGAGGGGGACGTCGTCGACGTCGTCGACCTCGATCACACAATGCGGATTGCCCATCGAGATCGACGAGACGCGCAGCTCCCGCGGCCCCTTGCGCCAGAGATCCGCCGGCAGGTCGAGGGGCACGTCGAGCACCGGCCCAGCGCCGGTCGCGAGCGTCGTCGGAATCTTCTCGGGGATCAGGATCGGCAGCCCCATGTTGACGGTCACTCGCCCGGGCCCCGCCCAGCGCGGCCGCACGACGCCGGAGAGGGTCTCGACGCCGATCTCGTCAGCGTGCGTGTGGCCCTCGTCGCGCAGGTACTTGTAGAAGGCGCGGATCCCGTTCGCGCACATCTCCACCTGCGAGCCATCCGCGTTGTAGATGTCCATGCGGAAATCCGCCGCCTTCGAGGGCCGCACGACCAGCATCTGGTCGAAGCCCACGCCCATGTGGCGATCCGCGATGGCGCGCGCGAGCGAGGCGAGATCGGTCGGGAGATCGCTCCGGATTCCGTCGAACAGGACGAAATCGTTTCCGGCACCGTGCAGCTTGGTGAAGGGCAGCGAACGGCTCATGGGCTTCATCTCGGCGGGGCCTCGCTCGCGTCGCTCGCCGCCGGTGTCTCCGGAGGTCTTGCCGGTGATTGGCGCTTCGGCGGGCCATAACGACCGCAGGCGCACAGTGTACTCGCGATCGCCAGAAGCGTGAGCCAGGCGACGAGCCGGCGTCGGGCACCGGTTCCGGACGGACGCAGCGCGCCGCTCACGTCCGTTTACCCCGGCGCGGCGAGCGATTGGCCCGCGCGCCCTTCGCGCCACCCTTCACGGCCTTGCGCGCCCGACCGCCAGTCCGCGGCCCGGTCGCAGCGGCCGCCGCGGCAAGCCCCGCGAGCGCGTCGGCCACCGCAGCCTCGGCCTGCGAGAGCGCCTCGACGACCCGGACCCGGGCCGTCCCGCCCGCGAGGCTCCGGCTCTCGACGCTGCGCTCGAGGTCGAGGAGCTCGCCGGCGCTGGCGTCGAAGGACGGATGGAATGACCGCAGCTCGGCTCGGGTGAGCGTGCGGAGATCGACCTGGTTGCGGGTGCAGTGGCCCACGATCCGTCCGACGACTTCGTGGGCGTCTCGGAAGGGCACGCCCTTTCGGACCAGCAGCTCGGCGAGGTCGGTGGCCAGCAGCATGGGATCCGACGCCGCCTTCGCCATGCGCTCCCGACGGACCTCGAGGGTCGCGATCGTCCCGGCCATCACTTCGAGGCTGTCGCCCAGGGTCGTGACGGAATCGAACAAGGGCTCTTTATCCTCCTGCAGATCCCGGTTGTAGCTGAGCGGAAGACCCTTCATGACGGTGAGAAGCGTCACGAGGTTCCCGATCGCCCGACCCGATTTCCCGCGCACGAGCTCGGGGACGTCGGGGTTCTTCTTCTGGGGCATGAGCGACGAGCCGGTGGAGTAGGCGTCGGCCAGCTCGACGAAGCCGAACTCGGCCGTCGACCAGATCACGAGCTCCTCGGCGAGGCGCGAGAGGTGGACCATCGCGATCGCCGCCGCCGCCAGGTACTCGAGCGCAGCGTCGCGGGAGGCGACTGTGTCCATGGAGTTGCGGGTCGGGCCCTCGAAGCCGAGCTCGGCGGCGGTCTGCTCCCGGTCGAGCGGCAGGGTCGAGCCCGCCAGGGCACCGGCTCCCAGCGGCGAACGGTCGATCCGGGCACGGGCGTCGGCGAAGCGGCCGGCGTCACGGCCCAGGACCTCGACGTGGGCGAGCCAGTGGTGGGCCAGGCGGACGGGCTGGGCGCGCTGGAGGTGGGTGTACCCCGGGAGGATCGTGTCGACGTGCTCCCGGGCGCGCTCGATCAGGACGGCGCGCAGGGTATGCAGGCCGCGCTGGGTCGCGAGGCCGGCTTCGCGTAAAAAGAGCGCGAGGTCGGTTGCGACCTGGTCGTTGCGGGAGCGGCCGGTGTGGAGCTTGCCCGCGACGTCGGGCCCGACGAGGGTCCGCAGTCGGGTCTCGATGTTCATGTGGATGTCTTCGAGACCCGCATCGAAGGGGAAGCGCCCGGCTTCGATCTCGGCCTCGACGAGGTCGAGTCCGCGCAGCAGCTCGCGGGCATCCCGAGCGGGGATGAGACCGACGTCACCGAGCATCCGGGCCTGGGCACGCGAGCCGCGAAGATCGTGGCGGGCGAGCGCCTTGTCGACGTCGATCGAGGCGGAGAAGCGCTCGACCACCGGGTCGGTGGCGCCGCTGAAGCGCCCACCCCAGGGTTTGCGCGTGCCGGGCTGCGGAGCCGCCTTCTGCTTCGCCGCCCGCTTCGTCTTATTGGCGCTCGCCGACTTTGCGTCGGCGCTCGTCCTTCCGGTTCGCCCGGCAGCCTTCGTCATGGCGCCCTACTCTCGCGGTTCGGGGGCCTGCGCACAAGCCGCGGCGGTTGGATCGAAGCAGTCGGAACGAGAGTGCGCGCGCGGGTTCCATGGGGTGGCTCGCGCGGCTTCGCGGGGCGGACCGGGGCCTCGGCGTGATGACTTGCGCGCGACCGGGTGCGGCTGGCGGCCTGGCTGGGTCTGGGCGCGGGGAAGCGGTGTGCGGGCGGATCGGTGCCGCGCTCTGGGGTGAGAGTCGAGATGGCCAGGGGCCGGAATTCGAAGTCGACGAAGGGCGCTTCGCCGTCGCTGCGCTCGCGGCCGTTGCTGCGGAGGCTGGGCCTCGTGCTGCTCGCCGTCGGCTTCGTCGGCGGACTCTGGGCCGCGCATTGGCTGCTCGCCCTCGATCGTATCGTCCAGTCGCGCTTCGACGGCCGGCGCTTCTCGGTGCCCTCGCGAGTCTTTGCGGCGCCCAAGGTCATCTTCACCGGCGTCGACTGGGAACGCCTCGATCTGAAGGGTTGGCTCGCGCGCACCGGCTACCGCGAGCAGCAGGAAGCCGGCCCGCTCTCCGTTGGGCATTACCGTTCGCTCCCGGGCCGTCTGCGGGTTCACCTGCGCGGCTTCGATCACCCCGAGCTCCCCGAGCCCGATCGCCGGATCGAGTTCCGCCTCGAAGCGGGCCGGGTGCGCGAGATGCGTGACGAGAAGGGCTACCCGATCGACGTGGTCTCCCTCGAGCCCGAGCAGATCTCTGCCTTCTATGACGAAGACCGCGAGCAACGCGATCTCGTCGCGATGGCCGAAGTCCCCGAACATCTCGTCTCCGCGATCTACGCGATCGAAGACCGCCGCTTCGAGGAGCACAACGGCGTCGACCTGCGCCGCATCGTGGGGGCCCTGATCGCCAATCTGCGCGCCGGAGGCATCCGCGAAGGCGGCAGCACCCTGACCCAGCAGCTGGTCAAGAATTTCTTCCTGACCCCCGAGCGCACCGTCAAACGGAAATTGACCGAGGCCGTGATGGCGCTGCTGGTCGAGGCTCGTTATTCGAAGCCCCAGATCCTCGAGGCGTACCTGAACGAGATCTACATGGGCCGGCGCGGATCGACCGCGATCCACGGCGTCGGCGAGGCGTCGCGATTCTTCTTCGGCAAGCGGGTGCCGGAGCTCTCGCTCGACGAGTCGGCGCTGCTCGCCGCAGTGATCCAGAGCCCGAACGCGATGAGCCCGCACCGCCATCCCGAGCGCGCGAAGAAGCGGCGCGATCTCGTCCTCGATCAGATGGAAGACCAGGGCCGCATCTCTGCGGAGCAGGGCGAGCGCGCTCGGGCCCGGGCACTCAGCCTCGCCTCGATCACCCTCGAGTCCGGCCAGGATCGTTATTTCCTCGACATGCTCCAGCGCCAGCTGCCCGAGGTCTACGACGAGGGGCTGCTCGCGGTCGAAGGACTGCGCATCTACTCGAGCCTCGACACCGACCTCCAGCGCGCCGCCGTCGAACATCTTCGCAAGGGGCTCGCCAGCCTCGAGAAGCAGCTTCCGGCGCCCAAGGTCGCGAAGGGCGAGAAGCGGCCGCAGCTCCAGGGATGTCTATTGGCGATGCGGCCCCAGACGGGCGAGATCCTGGCTCTGGTCGGCGGACGCGATTACGGCACATCGCAGTTCAATCGCTGCACCCAGGCGCGGCGTCAGGCGGGCAGCGTTTTCAAGCCGATCGTCTACGCGGCGGCGCTCTCGCGCCAGTCGGGGCCGGTCGTGACGCTCGCGACCCTCGTGCCCGACGAGCCGGTCGAGGTCGCTACGCCGAGCGGTCCTTGGCGACCGGTGAATTTCGACAAGCGCTTTCGCGGGCCGGTCTCGGTGCGCCAGGCGCTCGAGAACTCGTTGAACGTGCCCGCGGCGCGCCTCGGCCAGGCGGTGGGGATCCGGCGCGTCGTCGAGATGGCGCGCAAGCTCGGCATCGAAAGTCCGCTGCCGGTCGTGCCGAGTCTCGCGTTGGGGTCGGCGGAGGTGTCGCCGCTCGAGATGGCGACGGTGTACGCGACCTTCGCGAACGGCGGACTGCGACCGACCCCGCGCAGCTTCACGGGACTGCTCGACGGCCACGGCCTCGCGCAGGAGCAGTCGCCCCTGGCGGGATCGCGGCGCGTACTCGACGCGGGCACGGCTTACCTCACGACCTCGTTGCTCGAAGGCGTCGTCGATCGCGGCACGGGCGCCGGCATCCGCAGCCGCGGGCTGCGCGGTCCGATCGCGGGCAAGACCGGGACGACCGACGACGAGAACGACCTCTGGTTCGTTGGCTTCACGCCCGAGCTCGTGGTGGTGGTCTGGGTCGGGTACGACGAGCCGCGCAAGATCGGGGTGCCCGCGAGCCGCGGTGCGTTGCCGATCTGGGCAGATTATCTGATGGCGATCTCCGGGGGTCAGATTCGCGGCGGCTTCATGCGGCCGCGGGAGATCGAGAGCGTCGAGATCGATCCCCTGACCGGCGAGCGGGCGCTCTGGGGCTGCCCGCGCAGTCAGCCCGAGTATTTCCTGATCGGCACTGCGCCCGTCGAAACCTGCCCGCGCGGCATGCCCACGTTTCCTCGATTCTTCGAACGTTTCTTTGGCGGATGATGAGCGGCGGATGAGCGGCCGCGCCGCGGGTGAATCGCGGCGCTGCAATGTCGCGGCTCCGCGGTCGCGTGGGGGCGGCGACTGTGCGAGGGTGGGCCCCGGGTGGTGGAGATGCGGCGCGAGCGGCGGATCAGTCTTTTTCTGGCGATTCTGCTGAGCGTGCTCGGCGGTTGCGTATCGACGCCGGCCGTGCCGCCCGCTCCGGAGCCGGGATCGATGGACTCCAGACGCGCTTCGAAGGAGTCGTCGGACTCCGCCGACGCGGCCTCGGCTCCGCTCGAGCAGCCACCGTTCGCCCCGGCCCCCGCGCCCCCGGCGTCGCCGCTCACGGCCAGCGCCGCACTCGGACGCTACGACGCACGGCGCGACGCTTCGCTGCGACTCGTGATCGCGGGGCTCGACTTTGATGCGGCGGGGGAGCCTTCTCGGGCGCTCGCGAGCTACCAGCGTGCGGTGCGACTCGACGCGACCAATCCGATCGCGTTTCTCGCTCTCGCGCGCCATCACGTCGCCAGCGGCGATCCTGAGGAGGCGAGCGCCTTCCTGGACCAGGCGCGGGCCCTGTTCGAATCCGAAGGTGAGCTCGGTTCCTCCATCGACGTCTGGGGGATCGGGCTGCGGGCCTGGATCGATCGTGCGGAGGGCCACGACGCCGAAGCCGACTCGCGCTTCGACGCGGCGCGCGAGCTCTCGCCCGAGATCTGGCGCGACGAGCTGCTGTCGGCCGACGAAATGAGATAGAGCGGGAGCACTGCGCCGGATGTGGAGCAAGTACGCGGCATTCGGGCTCGTGGGGGCGCTGGTCCTGGCGCTCGATCAGGCGGGCAAACGTCATGTCTCGGAATCGCTCGCGATCGGCGAACGCGTTCCGCTTGTGGGCTCGCTGCTCGCCTGGACGAACGAGCCCGCTGCGGGCGGCGCGCTCGGAATCTTTCGCGACTGGTCACCCCGGGCCGAGCTTTTCGGCTACGCGGTTCTCTCGGGTGTCGCAGCGATGGTGGTGTTCGTCTTCCTCCGCTCGTTGGCCCCACGGGACCTCGGAACAGCGGTGGCGCTCGGCGCAATTCTCGCGGGCGTCGTGAGCAACAGTGTCGATCGCTTCCGCGTCGGGGCGAGCATCAATTTCTTGCACGCCGGCCCGACCAGCGCGAATCCCCTGCCCGACTTCAATATCGCCGACCTCGCGATTCTTCTGGGGGTGAGCACCCTCATCGTGGAGCTTCTCGCCACCGAAATGGCGGCGCGAGCGGCGGAACGCCCGCGCCGCTCGCCACCATATTAGTCGGTGCGAATGGGCGGTTCCCCGCCCGACGAGTCCTCGCCCGCAGCGGGTCTCCCCTCGTGTGGCGTTCGAGGCTCTGACCGAGGCTCTGACCGAGACTCGCGGTCGAATTTTTTTTGGACATGTCGGATCGACGTCGCGGCGATCGAAAGATCTTTCGAGTCGCGAGGGTTGCGGCTGCTCAGTCAACACATGCGTGTGTCGATCCGCCGATCCGAATGCACAGACTCCGCGCGAATTGATTGACACGTCTCGTGCGCTTGCGTTAGAAAAGCTCGTCCCACCGACCACGCGGATCGCAAACCTTCCGGATTCCGAGCAGGAGATGAGCGATGGCGAAGATCGGGAGCAAGCCGAAGAGCGACTACGCGATCCAGACCGTGATGAACGCGTTCCGCTTGCTGGAGGTGTTCGACGGGGCTGTCGCGATCGGCGTCTCCGACGTCGCGCGCAGTCTCGGGCTCCACAAGAACAACGCCTTTCGCCTGCTCGCGACACTCGAGATCGCGGGTTACGTCCAGCAATCGGCCGACAATGAGCTCTACCATCTGGGCCCGCGCTGCCTCGAGCTCGCCCACGCCTTCGCGCGCAATCATCCCTTTGCGAGCCTCGCGCGCCCGGTGCTCGAGGAGCTGGTGGCCGAGACGGGCGAGACGGCCCATCTCGGCATCCTGCGCGGCTCCCTGCGCGACTCCCTGCGCGGCCAGGAGGTGGCGCATCTCGATGGCGTGTTGCCGAATCAGCTCCTGCTGACCGGCTCGCGTGTCGGTGAGCGGCTCCCGGCGCATTGCACGGCGATCGGGAAGGCGCTTCTCATTGGCACGCTCGAGAGGCCAACCGCCGCGCCGGCTCTCGCGTCGGCTCTCGCATCAAGAGTGCGCGTCGAGAACGGCCGTCGCCGCGGGTCGCTGCCCCAGTCCGCGCCGGGTCTCGGCGAGTGGCAGCTCGAACGCTTCACTGACGCGACGATCATCGACGGAACGAAGCTCCTCGACGAGGTCCGCGCCGGCCAGATGCGCGGCTACGCCTGCGACCTCGAGGAATATGCGCCGGGTCTTCACTGCGTGGCCGCGCCGGTGCGCGACGCCAGCGAGCGGGTCGTCGCGGCGATCTCGATTTCGGCGCCGAGCCAGCGCTTGACCCGCGAGGGCGTCCACGGCGAGGGCGCCCGAGCCGTCACGGCGGCGGCGAATCGCCTCTCCCGGGCGCTCGGTGCGCGAGAGACGGGGACGCGCGAGCTCGGCACGCATTAGAAGCTATGCGGAGAGGCGGGCCGGGTCCGGGGAGTCGATTCCCGCAGTTCCCGCAGGAAACATCCGAAGGACGTGAGATGGACTTCGAGCTCGACGACTCGCTCTCAAGCCTGCAGCAGACGGCGCGCCGATTTTCCGACGAACAGATCAAGCCGATCGCCGCCGCGCACGACGTCAGCGGGAAGTTTCCGCGCGAGGTGCTCCGCATGGCCTGGGAGCTCGGCCTCTCCCACGTCTTCATTCCCGAGGAGCTCGGGGGGCTTGGACTCTCTGTGGTCGGGGCGTGCGTGGTCGTCGAGGAGCTCGCCCACGGCTGCTCCGGTATCACGACCTCGATCCTCTCGAACGATCTCGGACTCACCCCCATCCTGGTGGGCGGCACGCCCGACCAGCAGCGAGAGTGGCTCGAGCCGTGCACGCAGCAGTTCAAGCTGCTCGCCTTCGCCCTGTCGGAGCCGGGGGCGGGATCCGACGTCGCGGGTCTCCAGCTGCACGCGGAGAAATCCGGCGGCGACTATATCTTGAACGGCACCAAGGCCTGGATCACGAACGGCGGCGAGGCCGACCTCTACACCGTCTTCGCGACCCTCGATCGCCACTCGCGGCACAAGGGAATCTGCGCCTTTGTCCTCCCCCGCGAGACGCCCGGCCTCTCGCCCGGCAAGAAGGAAGACAAGATGGGCCAGCGCGCGAGCGACACGCGCGTTCTCCATTTCGACAACGTGCGGGTCCCAGCCGCCCAGCGCCTCGGCGCCGAGGGGGAGGGCTTCAAGATCGCCATGGCGACCCTCGACCGGACGCGTCCCTTGATCGGCGCCCTCGCGACCGGGATCGCCCGGCGCGCCCTCGAGGAGAGCCTGGCCTATTCAGCCGAACGCAAGGCGTTCGGACAGAAGATCGGGGAGTTCCAGGCCGTCCAGTTCATGCTGGCCGACATGGCGAAGGACATCGAGGCGAGTCGGCTCCTCACCCTCCAGAGCGCCTGGCTCCTCGACCGGGGAAAGCGAGCCTCGAAGCAGTCTTCCATGGCCAAATGCTTCTCGACCGATGCCGCGATGAAGGCGACCACCGATGCCGTCCAGATCTTCGGGGGTAACGGTTATACGAAGGAATACCCGGTCGAGAAGCTGATGCGCGACGCCAAGCTGATGCAGATCTACGAGGGGACCAACCAGATCCAGCGGGTCGTGATCGCCCGGGAGCTCATGCGGGGCTGATCCGATCCGAGCCGGAGGCTGTCGGATCAGGGGCCCGGGCTCCCGCTGGGGCCGGCTGCGGGTTCGCGCACATCCCGAGAATTCAGGACCCCGAAGCAATCGGCTGCGCCAGCGGGCTTCGACACCCGGGCACTCGGTTGATAGACTAAGCCTCCTTTCGCATCGGCCTGTCGGCCGTGCCATTCCAGGTCCTTCGTCCGTGCGACGCGCGCAATGAAAGCCAGCGTTCGATCGGCGCGCGCGTCGACCGACGTAGCCAGAGGTTCCCCATGAGTTTGAATGAGAAAGCCCTCGAATATCATGCCCAGGGTCGCCCCGGGAAGATCAAGGTCGTCCCGACCAAGAGCTGCGCCACGGCGGCCGACCTCTCGCTCGCTTATTCCCAGGGCGTTGCCGCTCCCAGCCTCGCGATCGAGAAGAACCCCGACGACGCCTACAAGTACACCGCGAAGGGCAACCTCGTCGCCGTGATCAGCAACGGCACCGCGGTCCTCGGCCTCGGCAACCTCGGCGCCCTCGCCGGCAAGCCCGTGATGGAGGGCAAGGGCGTTCTCTTCAAGCGCTTCGCCGACATCGACGTCTTCGACATCGAGGTCGACACGATCGATACGAAGGAGATGATCCGCTTCTGTGAGCTGATCTCGCCGACCTTCGGGGGCATCAACCTCGAAGACATCCGTGCGCCAGAGTGCTTCGAGATCGAAGAGGCGCTGAAGGCCTCTCTCGACATCCCGGTCTTCCATGACGACCAGCACGGGACGGCAATCATCTCGGCCGCCGCGCTGCTCAACGGCCTCGAGCTCCAGGGCAAGAAGATGGCCGAAGCGAAGATCGTCATCTCCGGGGCTGGAGCGGCCGCGATCTCGTGCGCAAAGCTCTACAAGGATCTCGGCGTGAAGGCCGAGAACATCCTGATGACCGACACCAAGGGCGTCATGTGGAAGGGCCGCGGCGAGGGCTTCAACAAGTACAAGGAAGAGTTCGTCCGCGAGACGAAGTGCCGGACGCTGGCGGACGCGATGGTCGGAGCGGACGTGTTCGTCGGTCTCTCGAGCAAGGGTCTCGTCACGCAGGAGATGGTGAAGACGATGGCGGCGAAGCCGCTGGTCTTCGCAATGGCGAATCCCGATCCCGAGATCACGCCGCCCGAGGTGAAGGCCGCGCGCAAGGACGCGATCTGCGCGACGGGCCGCTCGGACTACGCCAACCAGGTCAACAACGTGCTCGGCTTCCCCTTCATCTTCCGCGGCGCCCTCGACGTGCGGGCGTCGAAGATCAACGAAGAGATGAAGCAGGCGGCGACCTTCGCCCTGGCCGAGCTGGCGAAGCGCGGCGAGGAAGTGCCGGATGCGGTGAAGAAGGCCTACCCGGGCGAGAGCTTCGAGTTCGGCCCCGAGTACATCATCCCGAAGCCCTTCGATCCGCGCGTGCTCTTGTTCGTCGCACCGGCGGTCGCGAAGGCGGCGATGGACAGCGGCGTCGCACGCAATCCGATGGATCTACGTACCTACGGGGCGATGCTCCAGCAGAAGCTGTCGGAGATCGCGGCGCTCTAACCCTTCGCAGAGAGAGGGCGGCCCGCGTCTTCGCGGGAGTCGGCGAATGTTCGGGAAGATCCTGATTGCGAATCGGGGGGAGATCGCAGTCCGGGTGATCCGGGCTTGCCGCACGCTTGGCGTGCGGTCCGCGGTGATCTACTCCGAGGCGGATGTCGACGCGCTCCACGTGCGGATGGCCGACGAGGCCCATCCGTGTGGACCGGCGCGGGCGACCGAGAGCTATCTCGACATCCAGAAGGTCGTCGGGATCGCGAAGCAGTGCGGCGCCGAGGCCGTGCATCCCGGTTACGGCTTTCTCTCGGAGAACGCGGATTTCGCCCAGGCGGTGTTGCTCGCCGGGCTCGTCTTCATCGGGCCATCGCCCGAGGTGATCCGGGCGATGGGCGGGAAGATCGCGGCCCGTGAGCGCATGCGCGCGGTGGGGGTCCCGGTCGTGCCGGGCGGACGCGAAGCGATCAAGAGCGTCGACGAGGCACGTCGCGCCGCGGCTGAGCTCGGCTATCCCGTGCTCGTCAAGGCGAGTGCCGGCGGTGGCGGGCGCGGCATGCGCCGGGTGGAGGACGAAGGGGCCCTCGAGGCTGCCCTCGAGCGCGCGGCCTCCGAGGCCCTCGCCGCATTCGGTGACGACACGGTCTACCTCGAGAAGTACCTGTCGGGTCCGCGCCACATCGAGATCCAGATCCTCGCTGACCAGCAGGGCAACACGCTCCATCTCGGCGAGCGCGAGTGCTCGATCCAGCGCCGTCACCAGAAGCTCGTCGAGGAGGCGCCCGCCTTCGGCATGGCCGAGTCGATGCGCGCGGCGATGGGTGACGCGGCCGTCCGCGCGGCGCGGGCCGTCGGTTATGTCGGGGCGGGAACCTGCGAGTTCATGCTCGACGCGACGGGTGCCTTCTATTTTCTCGAGATGAACACGCGCATCCAGGTCGAGCATCCGGTCACCGAATGCGTGACGGGACTCGATCTCGTCGCCCTTCAGATTCGCATCGCCGCGGGCGAAGCGATCCCGCTCGCGCAATCCGATGTGCAGCTGACGGGCCATGCGATCGAGGCCCGCATCTACGCCGAGGATCCCGACGCCGGATTCATTCCGTCGCCCGGTCCGATTCTCGCCTGGCATGCGCCGGTCGGCGCGGGCATCCGCCTCGATGCCGGCTTCGAAGCCGGGCTCAGCGTGACACCGTATTACGACGCGATGCTCGCCAAGCTGATCGCGAGCGGCCGCGATCGCGAGGAGGCGCTCGCGCGTCTCGAGCTCGCTCTCGAATCGTTCTGGGT
>JANNQH010000267.1:0-2040 GCA_031400655.1 Deltaproteobacteria bacterium
AGCAGGCGGTCATCGTCACCAACCCGGGCGGCAATAATCCCAGCGGTCAAGGGCCGACCCGCGCCGACGATGCCAACGTCAACACGAAGTGGATGGACTTCAACCGCGGCGACCTGATCTACGACTACGGCGCGAACGTCGTGATCGACTCGTACACGCTGACGACGGCGAACGACGCCCCCGAGCGGGATCCCGTTCGCTGGAGCCTCGACGCGAGTCTCGACGGCGTGACCTGGGACATCCTCGACGATCGGACGACCCAGGACTACCCGACCCCCGCCGCGCGACTCAGCTCGACGCCGGTGATCCCGATCGTGACGCTCGACGTCGTCACGCCGCTCCCTGCGGCGCCGCGGCATTCGACGACCCTGATCGTCGAAAACAGCAGCGGGGCCGACCAGATCTGGAACGTGAACCCCGACAACGACACGGTCACCGTCTCGAGTGCCGCTGGCGCCGTGCTGGCCCAGATCCCCGTCGGCGATCGCCCCTGGTCCCTCGCCCGACGACCCGGCACGACGCGCGTCTTCGTGACCAACAAAGGCAGCGCCTCCATCTCCGTGATCAACACGGCGACGCTCACCGTCGACCACACGGTCAGCCTGCCGCGGGGCTCCGAGCCTCACGGGATCGTCTTCAACAGCGATGGCTCGAACTACTTCGTCGTGCTCGAAGCGATGGCGACGCTCGAGAAGCGGCTCGGCAGCAACGACAGCCTCGTCAGCAGCCTGCCGCTCAGCGGCCGCCCGCGCCACATCTCGATCCGCAACGACGACTCGCGGATCCTGGTCAGCAATTTCATCACGCCGCCGATTCCGGGCGAGAGCACCCTCTCGGTCAGCGTCGCCTCCGGCGCTGCCCAGGTCTTCTCGGTCGACCCCGGCACGCTGACGCTCTCCTCGACGATCACGCTCCCGCACGACAGCCGCGCCCAGTCCGAGAGCCAGGGCCCCGGCATGCCGAACTACCTCGGACCCGCGGTCGTGAACTTCGCCGGAACGCAAGCGTACGTCCCGACGAAGAAGGACAACGTCCGTTCGGGCGCCCTGCGCGCCATCTCGGGCATGACCTTCGAGTCGACGGTGCGGGCCAATACTTCCCGCATCGTGCTCGCGACGGGACTCGAGGATCCGAGCTTCCGCGTCGATCACGACAACTCGAGCGTCGCGACCGGGGCCGCCCTGTCCGGCGATGATCGCTACCTCTTCGTGACCCTCGAGACGAGTCGCGAGCTCGCCGTCTACGACACGCAGAACGGCTTCCAGCTGATGCGACTCCCGACCGGCCGCGCGCCCCAGAGCGTCGCCCTGTCGACGAATGGCAGCATCGCCTACGTCCACAACTTCATGGACCGGACGATCTCGCGCTTCGACCTGACGCAGATGCTCCAGACCCATCTGCCGGCGACGAATCAGCTTGCGCCGATCACCGTCGTGACGAGCGAGACGCTGTCGCCGACGATCCTGCTCGGCAAGCAGCATTTCTACGACGCCGCCGACGACCGCCTCTCGCTCGACAACTACATGAGCTGCGCTGCCTGCCACAATGACGGCGATGGCGATGGCCGCGTGTGGGACCTCGGGGCCTTCGGCGAGGGCGTGCGCAATACGATCGACCTGCGCGGCAAGGGAACGGGCCACGGCCGCCCCCACTGGACGGGCAACTTCGACGAGATCCAGGATTTCGAGGGCCAGATCCGCTCCCTGAACCTGGGACTCGGCTTCCTCACGAATCCCGAGTTCGCGGCCACCTCGAATCCCCTCGGTGCGCCGAAGGCGGGCCTGAAACCCGACCTCGACGCCCTCGCCGCCTACGTGAACTCGCTCACCGACGCGCCGCTGAGCCCGACCCGACCGAGTGCCGGCGCAATGAGTGCCACCGCCCAGCTCGGACGAGCCGCCTTCGTCCACAGCGACTGCCTCGGCTGCCACGCCCTGCCCAACCTCACCGACTCGCCCTCGTTGCTGCGCCATGACGACGGCACGATCGACGCCGCGAGCGGCCAGCGGCTCGGTCTGCCAATCGACGGCTTCGACTCGC
>JANNQH010000268.1:0-4331 GCA_031400655.1 Deltaproteobacteria bacterium
GGACGAACTTCCAGGCGAGTGCGCCCGCGATCGTGAGCTGGATGGGCGTCGTCTACTACCTGGAGAAGGAGACGGTGAGTCGGGCCCTGACGGAGCTCGCGGCGCTTCTCGCTCCGGGGAGCGCCGTCGTGCTCGACTATCAGTTTCCGACCGAGGTCCTGCCCCAGCGCTATCGCGACATCTTCGAGCAGCAATCCGCCTATCTGAAGCGGGCGGGAGAGCCGCAGATGAATCGCTACCTCCCCGAAGAGCTGCGTGCGGAGATCCTCGCCGCGGGGTTCGCCCGCGCTGAGCTGCCGTCTCGCGCCGAGCTGCATCAGCGCTACTTCGCACCGCTCGCCTCGCAGATCCCGATGTCGGAGCGCTTCGGCATGGCGATCGCGTGGCGAGGAGAGGGAGGGGAGCGAGGAGAGCGCGCCGAAGGGGAGGTCGCACGATGAGCCGCGCACAATTGCCGAAGCAGGGGATTCCGCGTGAACGGCTCTTCGCCGACATGCGCGAGCGAAAACGCAAGGATGCCGACTGGCGCGGCGCTCGCACCTGGAGCCTCTGCTATCCGGCCGGCGAAGATGTCGACTCCGTGTTGGCCGAGGCGAACCAGCTCTATCTCTACGAGAACGCGCTCAATCCGTTTCGTTTTCCCAGCCTTCGCGAGATGGAGGTCGATGTCGTCGGCATCGCCCTCGGTCTCCTGCACGCGCCCGAGGTTGCCGATGGCTGCATGACCTCGGGCGGGACCGAGTCGATCATCATGTCGATGAAGACCGCGCGCGAGCGGGCGAAAGCCGAGCGGGGCATCGAGAACGCGAAGATCGTCGCCCCGTACTCGGCCCACCCGGCCTTTGCGAAGGCCGCCAGCTACCTGCGCATGGAGCTCGTCCAGATTCCACTTCGCGATGACTATCGCGCCGACGTCGCGGCGGCCGAGCGCCTCATTGACGACCGGACGGCCGTCGTGGTCGGATCCGCGCCCTGTTATCCCTTCGGCGTGGTCGACCCGATTCCGGAGCTCGCGGCCCTGGCCAAGGCGCGCGGCGCCAACTTCCACACGGACGCCTGTCTCGGCGGCTTTCTCTGGCCGTTCTGGGATGCGATTGGCGAGTCGGTGCCGCCCTACGATTTCCGGGTGGACGGCGTCACGACGATCTCGGCCGACGTCCACAAATACGGCTATACGACCAAAGGCGCCTCGACCATCAGCCATCGCGATGGCGAGCACCTGCGGCGCTACCAGATGTTCGTCTACAAGGACTGGCCCGGCGGCGGCTACGCCTCGTTCGCCATGGCCGGTGCGCGTCCCGCCGCACCGATCGCCGCCGCCTGGGCGATCCTCCACTGGCTCGGCGAAGAGGGTTATGCGCGGCTCGCGACCCGGATTCGCGACACGACCCGGAAGCTTCGCGCGGGGATCGGCGCGATCGACGGACTGCATGTCCACGGTGATCCGGAGATGAGCCTCTTCGCCTTCGGCTCGACGCGCGACGACATCTTCGCGATCGGCGACGTGATGGACGATCGCGGCTGGTGTCTCGATCGCCAGACGGGGCCGGATGCGCTGCACCTGATGGTGTCCCCCGAGCACGAGAAGGTGGCCGATCAGTTTCTGGCGGATTTGCGCGAAGCGGTCGAGCTGCACGGGACCTCACGCGGCAAGGACGCCCGCTACAGCTAGGAGAAGTCATGAAGTCCTTCGAGAACAAGATCGCCGTCGTGACCGGGGGCGCCAGCGGGATCGGCCGCGGCATCGCGCTCGCGCTGGCGGGCCGCGGGGCGAACGTCGCGATCGCCGATCTGCACGAGGCGCGACTCGCGGAGACGGTGCGGGAGCTCGAGGCGCTTGGCGTCAAGGCCCTCGGCCTTCGCTGCGACGTAACGAGCGACGCCGACGTCGAGCGATTCCGAGACCAGACGCTCAGCCGTTTCGGCCGCGTCGACGTGCTCTGCAACAATGCGGGCGTTTCGGTTCTCGGCCCGTCGGAGCGGGTCGAGATGAAGGATTGGCAGTGGGTCCTCGACGTGAACGTGTTGGGGCTCGTGCGCGGTGTGCAGGCGTTCGTGCCGGCGATGGTCGAACGAGGCGAGGGCCACGTCGTCAACACGGCGTCGGTGGCCGGGATCTGGGCGTATTCATGGGATGCCGGGCCTTACATCACGTCGAAGTTCGCGGCCTACGGATTTTCGGAGGTGCTGGCGCGGTCGCTGCGGCCGCAAGGCATCGGGGTGACTGTGCTCTGTCCGGGACTCGTCGCCACGAATCTCGGTGAGACGGCGCGCTTCTCAGGGGTCCCCGCCGAGCGGCGTGCCGAGTGGTTCTATTTCCCCGACGAGATGAGGCAGGCCGTGCAGCCCGCGGACGTCGGGATCCTGGTGGCCGATGCGATCGAGAAGAAGCAGTTCGTCGTCTTCACCCACGCCCACGACGCCGAGCGATTCCGGACCTGGCGACTCGACATCGAGAAGTCGCTGACGGAAGTGATCGAGGCCTCGCCGAAGCCGCCTCGATTCGTGTGAAGGAGCGCTTGTCGCGATGTCCGAGAACGCCGCAATGAGTCATCGCTGGCTCTACGGGCCCGTCCCCGACCTGCTCTTCGGGTGCGGCGTTCTCTATGCGATCGCGAGCCTCCTCTTCGCGACCCTTGGCGGCGCGGTCTTCCAGGCGATTCCGTTGGCCGTGCCCGTTGCCCTGATCGCGTTGATCAGCGCGCCCCATTACGGGGCCACGCTCCTGCGCGTGTACGATCGGCGTTCCGATCGGCGCGCCTATTTCCTGTTCAGCATCGTCGCCACGGCCTTGATCATCGGGATCTTCGGCCTCTCGCTCGTCGATCGCTGGATAGGCTCGGTCTTTGCCACCGTCTACCTCACGTGGGCGGGCTGGCACTACACGGGCCAGAACTACGGCATTTCGATGATGTTCCTGCGTCGACGAGGCATCGACCCGACGACGCTGATCCGTCGGACCCTGTATGCGTCCTTCCTGCTCTCCTACCTGCTCGTCTTCCTGGTGATGCACGGACAGCAGGCGCCCGTCGCGGATCCCACCCTTGAAATTCGGTTGATTCCCCTCGCGATCCCGGCGCCCTTCAACGCGGTTGCCGTTCCGCTCGTGGGCATCGCCTATGGCGCGGCGACGTTGCTGTCGTTTGGACTCCTCTTTCGGCGTGCGGGCCATCTCGGAGATCTGCTGCCCTCCGTCCTGATCGCGCTCATCCAGGCGCTCTGGTGGTCGATTCCGTACGCCGCTCGTCAATTCGATCTCTTCCGGGACGTCGTGCCGCTGAGCGCGGATCTCCGGGGCGCTTTTTTTACGTGGGTCGCGCTGGCCCACGCCGGTCAATACCTGTGGATCACGTCCTATTATGCGCGGGCGGCGCCGGGCTTCGACGGACAAGGGCGATATTACGGACGGGTTCTGCTGGCGGGCTCCGCCGTCTGGACGCTTCCGGCGCTTGCCTTCGCGCCCGGCTCGAACGAGATCGACTGGAATTTCGCGCTGCTTCTGGCGGCCGCCGTGAACGTCCACCATTTCGTTCTGGACGGCGCGATCTGGAAGCTTCGACATACGAAGATTGCCCGCGTCCTGATCGCCGACCAAGCGGAAGTCGTGACGGGGGAGCGCGAAGGGGGACTCGTCCGGATCGCGGTCTGGGTCGTCGCTGGCTTGTCGCTCGCGCTCTCGATCGGCTCGCTCGCGGACCGTTTCTACGTATTGCCGTCTGCGATGAAGAACGGTCGTCTCGAGGCCGCGGCCGCTTCGCTCGATCGTCAGGCCTGGCTCGGGGTCACCGACTCCGTGAGCCGATTCAGGCTCGGCCGGCGTTTCGAAGCGGTCGGTGATTTCGAGCAGGCAAGCCGGCAGTTTGAGTTCAGTGCCCGAATCGAACCGCGGGTCGAGCCCTTCAGGCGGTTGATCATGCTCTACGACCGGACCGGGAATGGCGCGGGATTCATGCGGGCCTGTGATGGGCTCTTCGAGCTCGACTACGTCCCGCGGCCGATGCCGACGCCGGCCGCTGAAACAGGTCCGGTCCCGCGCGCGTTCCGTGAAGCCTGCATTCGAGTGGCGCGGGACGCCCGCACGCCCCTCGGTCCCGCGGTCGGCGCCGTCGAGGACGCTCGCCAGGACGCGGCGCCCCGAGCTCCGCTCACTCGCTACGGTCGCGGCTGAGCGAACGCGTGTCGGAGGCGGGCAGGACCGGTTCCGAACGCGCCGAGGCAAGCTCGCGCGTCAGGCGCGCGTTCACGTCCATGGCGGAACGCAACAGACTCTGGAGCAGCGCGCGCATCAGGTGCGGGCGCTTGATGCTCGCGGCTTCGAGCGCCTCGCGGTG
>JANNQH010000269.1:0-2024 GCA_031400655.1 Deltaproteobacteria bacterium
GTCTGGGAGACGCGCGTCGCCGAATGGGCGAGCGACGGACACAAGGTGATTGCGTGTGCGTCCGCCGTATACGCTGCAGGCGAATGGTCCAGCGGCGAGCCGAATAGCGGGCTTCACTTCGAGGGTCTCCTCGCGTTCGAAGACCCGGTTCGGGAAGGCGTGGCGGATGCGATCGCGCAGTGTCGTGAGGCCGGCATCCACGTCGTGATGGTGACCGGCGACCACCGCGGAACCGCCTCCGCCGTCGCGCGCCAGATCGGGCTCGGCGGAACGCTGCCGCGGGTGATCTCGGGCAGCGAGCTCGAGGCGATTCTCGCGGGCCCCGATCCCGCATCGGTCGCGGAAGTCGACCTGGTCGTGCGCGCCCTGCCGGCCCAGAAGCTCGCCCTCGTGCACGGCCTCCAGGCAGCCCGCCACGTCGTCGCCGTCACGGGTGACGGTGTAAACGACGTTCCGGCGCTGCAGGCTGCGGACATCGGCATCGCGATGAGCGAGCGGGCGAGCCGCAGCGCGCGCGAAGCCGCGGCCATCGTCCTGCTCGACGATTGCTTCGCGACGATCGTCGCGGCGATCGCCGAAGGACGACAGCTCTTCTGGAATCTGAAGCTCTCGTTCCGCTATCTGCTGATGATTCACATCCCGCTCGTGCTGACGGCGGCCCTGATTCCGCTCGCCGGATTCCCGCTGCTCTTCCAGCCGATCCACATCGTGTGGCTCGAGCTCGTGATCCACCCGAGCGCTCTTCTCGCGTTCCAGGAGCTCCCAGCCCCCGGTCGCCTCGCCGCGACCCGGGCCCGTTCCGGCAGCGGAATCTTCTCGACCGGCGAATGGCTCGCGACCGCTCTCGTGGGCGGGCTGCTGGCCGCGGTCATCTCTCTGGGATTCGTGCGCAGCCTCGGTGCCGAGGGCTGGATCGAGCACGGCCGCTCGCTCGCCCTCGCGGCGCTCTGCGTCGCCAGCGCGTCGGCCATCGCCGGGCTCAGTCGGCTGAGAACGCGAGCGTCCCGCTGGGTCGCATCGGGAACCCTGGCAATCAGCGCGCTACTCATCCAGACACCCGGCGTGGCGAAGCGGCTCCACCTGACGCCATTGCATCTCGAAGACTGGATCGTCGCCGCCCTCGCGGGCGCACTGGTCTGCGTGCCCCTCTTTTTCGAGACTGCCCGTGTCCCGCGAACGGCGAAATCGGGGACCCGGCACGGGACTTAGCAGGTAATCTCCTCGGCAAGCCGAGCTCGCGCCCCATACCCCAAGCCGAGAATTCCCGTCTGGCGCACTATGCTCGCACTTCATCCCGCCGCCGGAGGATCCGCATGCCCGCCTACAGCCTGACCGTCAACGGCGAACGCCGCCAATTCGAGGCCGCCGCGGACACGCCGCTGCTCTGGGTGCTGCGCGACATCCTGAATCTCACCGGCACGAAATACGGCTGCGGCGCCGGCCTCTGTCGCGCCTGCACGATCCATCTCGACGGGGAAGCCTCCTTCTCCTGCCAGATCCCGATCAGCGCCGCCGACGGGCGCCGGGTCACGACGATCGAGGGACTCTCGCCAGATCGCAGCCATCCGCTGCAACAGGCCTGGATCGAGGAAGACGTGCCGCAGTGCGGCTACTGCCAGCCGGGACAGATCATGAGCGCGGCCGCGCTGCTCGCGAAGACGCCCTCGCCGAGCGACGAGCAGATCGACTCATGGATGGCGACGAACCTGTGTCGCTGCGGGACCTACAACCGGATTCGGAGCGCGATCCAGCGCGCCGCCGCGGAGCGAAAGCAGCATGGCTGAAAAGCGCAGCTCGTCGGATGGGAATCTCTCGCGGCGGGCGTTCCTGCAGGTCTCGGGCGGGGTCGGCGTCGGCCTGCTCGTCTCGTTCCTCGTCCCGATCCGCGCGCGGGCCGCGAGCGAGCTAACGAGCGGCGAGCTCAACGCCTTCATCCGCATCGCGCCGGATGGAAGCGTGACCTTCTCGCTCCCGAAATCCGAGATGGGCCAGGGCGTGCTGACTTCGCTGGCGATGCTGCTCGC
>JANNQH010000270.1:0-16652 GCA_031400655.1 Deltaproteobacteria bacterium
TCGATCTCGATCAGGACGTTGCCGAGCTTGTGCATCGTGCAAGTGAACGTGTCCATGACCGTCGGCTTGACCCAGGCGAGGAAGCCGTCGACGTCGCCCTGGTAGCCGCCGTGGTCATCGTACGCGTCGGCGTGGTAGGCGCTGCGGACGAGCTCGGGGTCGCAGCGGTCGATGCCGCGCGTGTAGCGCATCAGGGTGTCGAGACACGCCTGCTTGGCGACGAGCTCGTCCCGGCCGACGCGGCGGCCGTGCGGGGTCGGGAACGCGCAGGCCGGATCCGCGCTCGAGTGATGACCCCGGAAATAGCTCGCGGGAAGCGGGATGCCGCCGACGGCGTCGATGCGATGCCAGTCCCAGGCGCAGACACGCCGGGCGATCCGCCACTCGCCGTCTCGGCGCTCGAAGTCGTCGACGTAGCGCAGTCCGTACACGAGGTCTCGTGCGCTCTGGATGTGATGCGCTTCGGCGTAGGACTCGACCCGGGCGCGATCCGACGTGACGAAGTCGATCTGGATATTGCCCGCGAAATGCTGTGTATTCGAGAAGTAGGCCCAGACGCCCGGCGCCAGGGTCTCGACGAATCCCTCGACGGGGCCTTTGTAATAGCCGTGGTCGTCGTAGGCGCCGGGATGATAGGTGCCGAGCACGAGGCCGGGATCCCGGCGATCGATTCCGCGCCAATAGCGTGCGAGGACGTCGCGAATCGCCTGTTCGTCGCAGAGCTTTTCCCAGTCTGCTTCCATGCTCGTCTCCTCAGGTCGTGAGCCGCGGCGCCTCGGGGTCGAGCAGTTGCGGCGCCTGCTGCTCGTCATCGGACGAGTCTCTCGGTCGCGGGCTGCCGGGGGGCGGCGGTCGGTCGGCGGCGGCGCGTTCGCCGGTGAAGCGGCGTCTTTGCTCGCTGAAATAGGGATCGTCGGGGACGAGCCGGATCGCCTCGTCGATCGTCAGGATCGCGCCGAGGCGGTTGCCGCTCTGGAAGAGCGCCTCGGCGAGGGTATCGAGGACACCGGGATGCATGCGTTCCGTCGTCGCGACGGCGCGGTCCGCCAGGGCGATCGCGAGCTCGAGACCTGCGGGCGAGTTGGCATCTTCGGTTGCGATGAACCAGGCCGCGGCATTTTCGTGGGGATAGAGATAGACGTCGGGCGGGGTATTCAGGAGGCGGGCGGCGTGGCGTTCGAGAGCCGACGGATCGTGACGTGCGAGCGGAACGATGCCGAGCGCCCCCGCGGCCACGGAGAGAAGCCCGCCGAGCGCGGCAAGGCGAAGCCGGAGCGGAACCGGAAACGAATCGGGCGCCGGTGCACCGAGCCACCAGGCCGCTGCATAACCTCCGGCGAAACCACCGAGATGGGCGCCTCCCGCGATGTAGCTCCGGAAGAGCGGATCGATGATGCCGAACTGGACTGCGACGGCGACGAGAAAGACGCGGCGCGGCAGTCTCCAGTCGCAGGGGAGCGACGCGGGAGAGTGAAGCTCGAGGGCGAGGATCGCGCCCGCGAGCGCCGCCACCAATCCCGAGGCCCCGATCACCTCGCTATGCCCCGCGATGAGAATGCCAGCGACAGTCCCCACGCCACCGAGGACCAGCACGATGGCAGTCCGCCAGGAGCCGAGCGGCCGTTCGACCAGGGGCCCCAGGACGAAGAGCCCGCCGACGTTGATCGCGAGATGGATGGGCAACCCGCGCAGTCCGGGAATCCAATACTCGATCAGGCCGGGCTCGTTCGGCAGGGCGTGAAGGAAATGCGCCGTGATCCCGCGCCAGAGCTCGCCGCGAGAGAAGAGCACGGGGACGAAGGAGCCGATCTGGTCGATCAGCGGATCGCGGAGCTGGAAGGCGGTCCCGATCAGACAGAGAGCGACGGTGGCCCACATCGACCAGAGGCGGGGCTTCTGGGCGGAGAGCGCCTCGACGTGGGCCATCGCGCGCAGCTGATCCGCACCGCCCCGCAACCCAGCGACGCGCTCGATCAGCCGTTGGCGCGCCGCCGCGGGCCCGTATTCCGGGTCGACGAAATCGCTGTGTCGAACGGCGAGGAGCCCGCTCGTCGTGCCGATCAAGAGCGCTCGTGCAGCGAGACAGATGTGGGTCAGCGACGCGTAAGGATGGAGGGGCGAGCGGCGCAGTCCGCGCGGCTCGATCAGACGAAAGCCGTCTTCATCGAACACCAGCGCGCCGCCGCGCGTCAGGCGGACGCGACGTTCGTCTGATTCGCGCTGGCCGGAGGCTCGACCGGTCGCTTCCGCAGCCACATCGGCAGTCGAAGCGCCGATCGCCGCGTCGTCGTCCGCATCGGGAGGCATGCGCCCACTCTAGCGTGCCGACCTATTCTTTCGACGACACCGCGATCGTCGGGAAGATCCGCGAGTAGAAGATCACGACGGCGAGGAAGAGTCCCAGGAATCCCAGCGCGATGCCGATCTGGACCGGACCGAGCCAGGAATACATGTCCCCCTTTACGACCGAGGGCCAGATGAGCACATTGCGCTCGAGCCAGAGGCCGAAGAGCAAAATACCTGCCACCGGGCCGGCGATCCACGGCGTCTTCTTCGGCTGACGGCCGAGGAGCACCCAGAACGGGATCACCCAGGTGCAGGCCCAGACCGTCATCGAGACCCAGCCGTAGCCGGTCTGGAGTCGCTCCCACTTGAAGTCCCAGTTCTGCCAGCTCTTCGCGAATGCTTCGGCCGAATAGCCTTTGTCGACCATGAACTGATCGCCGAGCCGATCCCGGATGAAGAAGGTCTCTTCCGGCAGGTTGCCGTAGTAGATGACGAGGTACTGGGACCAGAAGAGGTACATCCAGAAAATCGAGAACGCGAAAATCATCTTGCCGATGTCGTGCTGGCGGTTCTCGGTGATCTCGCCCTGGAAGCCGGGGACGCCGCGGCTCGCGAGGCCCGAGACGGCGCATGCCGCGACGGCAGAGAGAAAGCCGCCCCAGCAGACGAAGTTGCCGAACAGGTTCGAGAACCAGGCCTGCTCCATGGACATGACCTGGTCGAAGCTGAGAAAGGCGAAGCCGATGCCGTAGGTCAGCGCGATCAGCGGAGCCAGGACGGCCGTGCGCTTCTTCGCCGCCTCACGTTCTTCTTCGTCGCCCCGCCAGCCCGCGGTCCAGCTCGCAGCCAGTGTCTTCGCCGCCCCCTCGCCGTGCTCGGCGAGATTGCGGAGCGTCGGGCGCACCGAAGCCTTGATGTAGAGGAGCGCCAACAGCGACATCAGCGCCAACAGGCCGAGGTCCATCACATAGAAGCGCGTCTTGTTGAGCCACGCTTCCTTGCCGTGCATCGCGCCGTTCTTCTGCCAGTCGAAGATGTACTCGCCGCCAAACATGCCGATCACGCCCAGCACGAGTGCGACGGGAATGAACGCGGCCAGGGACTCGGCGAAGCGGCGGTAGGGACCCGGCCAGGTCGCACCGACGAGCGTGTAGACCGCCGCGAGGGCGAGCCCGCCGCTGGCCATCATCGTGAAGAACACGAAGTTCGAATGAAAGGCCAACCAGGCCGTCTGCGGGTCGCGCATCAATCCGCCGGCGAACGAGATCACGCCAAGGCCGACCAGACCGACACTGATATAGAAGAGCGTGGGCAGTGCACCGGGATTCGCGCGCTCGCCTGCTGTGGCTCGGGAGCTCACCGGGCACCTCCCAACTGACCGTTCAGGTCGCGGATGTAGTTGACGACGTCCCAGCGATCCGCGGGTGCGATCCGCCGATAGCTCGGCATGCGACCGCGGCCGAGGGAGATCGTCGTGAAGATGTGGCCGTCGGTGAGGCCGGTCGCAAGACTGAAGCCCATCGGACCGGGACCGATCGGAAGCACGCCCACGATCGGCCCGTTCGGCGCGGCGATCGTCCCATCGCCGCCGCCCGTCGCGCCGTGACAGGTCTTGCAGGTCACGTCGAAGATGGCCTTGCCGTTCGCGACGGAATCGAGCGACGCCTTGCGCGGGTTGGCGAGCGCTTCCTGCGCTTCGAGCGGCAGGGCCGCGGGTTGCGCCACGTCGGCCCAGTCGATCGGAACCGTGCCGTCCGGAGGTGAGAAGGGGTCGAGCTGGCTCGCCCCGGCGGTTTCGGGCGACTCTAATGCCTGTACCGCGAGCTGCCGCTTCATCTGCGGAAACCACTCGACCGAGACCTGCTCCCAGCAACCGGGAAGGCCGACGACCGCGAGCAGGAGCGCCGCCATGAGTGAACGATCAGTGAGCCGCTTCAAGCTTCACCTCTTTGGCATTGTGTCCGCGCATGAGGCTCTCGACCTCGGCGGCGTCGCGGTCTTCACAGCGCACGACGATCCCGAACTCCTCGGCCGAGAAGCGCGGGCTGTAGTGTTTGTCGAGCGGCCGCGGATACAAGCCGCCGAGGATCGCCAGGCCAACGACGACCAGGATGCCGCCGAAGAGCGTCTGGAGCTCGAAGCCAATGATCCACATCGGCGGGATGGCCGCGATGTTTTTGCCGGCGATCCTGATGGGCCAGTCCATCGACATCCAGATCTGGATGCCGAAGCCGGTCACCACGCCGACGAGCGAGCCGATCAGGTGGAACGCGCGGACCTTCGAAGGCCGCGGATCCTCCGCGTCTTCGACGTCGTTGAAGGGCGCCGGGGAATAGGTGGTCAGGTCCGTGAAGCCACGGTCCTTGAGCTTGCGCACCACCATGGCTACGTCCGAGGGATAGTCATACACGCTGACGAGCTCGGCCATCAGTGGGCCCCTCCGTGGGCGTGGGCGCCGTGCGAGCGGCCGTGATCACGCGCGTGGATCTCCAACTCCTTGACTTCGGAGATGGCAATGATCGGGAACATCTTGAGGTAGAGGAGGAAGAACATGCTGAACCAGCAGAAGCTGCCGGTGAGCACGATCATCTCCACGAGGCTCGGAATGTAGAGACCCCAGGCGGCTGGGATGTACTCGCGGGACAGCGAAGTGATGATGATGACGTACCGCTCGAACCACATGCCGAGGTTGATGAAGAAACAGAGCACGAACAGGAACGGCACATTCGTCCGGAGCTTCTTGATCCACAGCAGCTGGGGCATGGCGACGTTGAAGATGATCATGCACCAGGCCGAGAACCAGTAGGGACCGAAGGCCCGCTGCCAGAACGAGGTCTGCTCGAACTCGACCGCCGAGTACCAGGCGATGAAGTACTCCGCTCCGTACGCGTAACCGCAGATGATCGACGTGAAGAGGATGAACCTCGACATGTTCTCGAAGTGGTAGTCGGTGATGTAGCTCTCGAGCCGGAAGATCCGGCGCACCGGCACCATCACGACGATCACCATCGCGAAGCCGCCGAAGATCGCGCCCGCCACGAAGTAGGGGGCGAAGATCGTCGCGTGCCAGCCCGGGACGATCGACATGGCGAAGTCCCAGGACACGATCGAGTGGACCGAGAGCACGAGCGGCGTCGCCAGACCCGAGAGGTGGAGCACCGCCCGGCTATGCGCCTTCCACTGCTTGCCTGTTCCCTGCCAGCCGGCCGCCATGATCGTGTAGACGATCTTCTTCCAGCCGACGGCGCGGTCGCGGGCGATCGCGATGTCGGGGATCAGGCCGACGAGGAAGAAGAGGACCGAGATCGTGAGGTACGTGTTGACGGCAAATACGTCCCACAGGAGCGGACTCTTGAAATTGACCCAGAGGAAGCGCTGGTTCGGGTACGGCAGCAGGAAGTAGAACTTCCAGAGGCGGCCGATGTGAATCAGCGGGAAGAGCGCCGCCGTCAACACCGCGAAGACCGTCATCGTCTCTGCGCCGCGGTTGATGGCGTTGCGCCATTTCGCGCGGAACAGGAACAGGATGGCGGAGATCAGGGTGCCGGCGTGGCCGATGCCGATCCAGAACACGAAGGTGATGATGTAGACGCCCCAGAAGACGGGCGCCTGGTAGCCGGCGACGCCGAGACCTTCATAGGTCTGCCAGGCGAGCGTTGCCGCCGCCAGGGCGACGCCCGACAGCGCGAACACCAGGGCGATCAGCCAGGGCCAATGAAAGCCCTTCGTGACGGCCATGATGTCGATGTTGGCCTGCGAGTCCCTGGGTCGGGCCGGCGGATTCATCCCATCAGCGACTGCGGACGCGGGAGGCGGTGCCATTTAGTGGACTCCCTCGTGCTCTTCGCGCCGGACCTTCGAAAGGTAGGTCACGGCGGATCGTGTATTCAGGATCTGGAGTGCGCGATAGGCGCGGTTCGCGCCCTGGACCGCGCGCTTGACCGGCGCACTGGCCGTATCGCGAACGTTGCCGAAGCTGATCGCATCGGTCGGGCACGACTGCTGACAGGCGGTCTTCACCGCACCGTCCGGAATCGGTTTACCCACGTCCTTGACCGGCTGTCGCGCCGTCTCGATCCGCTGAACGCAGAACGAGCACTTCTCCATCACGCCCTGGCCGCGCACGGTAACGTCCGGGTTCAACATGAGGCCCAGCAGGCCCGGCCAGTTCTTGCGGCCGTAGTCGAAGTAGTTGAAGCGGCGGACCTTGTAGGTGCAGTTGTTGGCGCAGTAGCGCGTGCCGACGCAACGGTTGTAGACCATCCCGTTGATGCCCTCGTCGTTGTGGTAGGTCGCGATGACCGGGCAGACGGCTTCGCAGGGCGCTGCGCCGCAGTGCTGGCAGAGCATCGGCAGGTAGCGGACCTGGGTCTCGCCAAGCACCTCGCCCGACGGAATCGGCCGGCGCTCGGAGTCCGCGCTGACGTCGTCGTCGCCGTCGCCGACGTAGCGCTCGATCCGGAGCCAGCTCATCTCGCGGCGCCTGATGGCCTGCTGCTCGCCGACGATCGAGACGTTGTTCTCGACATAGCAGGCGACGACGCAGGCCGAGCACCCGGTGCATCGATCGTTGTCGATCGTCATGCCCCAGCGGTAGGGCTGATCGGGATGGGCATCGTTCGCGGGATCGAACTCGAAGGGAGGGCCCGAGAAATGGTGGCCACCTCTGGCGTGCTCGCCGCCCTCCGCGCCTTCCGTATCAGAGTGCTCCGAAGCCGAGGCCGGCGAGGCCGCGAGGAAATGCGCCATGCTGCCGGCCTGAGCCAGATCGTAGAGTGAGACCTCGGGCGCGAGACCGCGTTTGCGCTGGTTGTCGGTCCACTGCGAGAGAGCGAGCCGCCGGAAGCGCCCGGTCTTCGTGACCGTCGCCTTCGTCGAGAGGAAGGCCTGACCGCCTGCCTCGTCCGTCGCCGCCGGCAGGATTTCCGCCAGGTTCACACCGCGGGCCACACCCGGCTGGGGTTGCTCGTCGCCCGTCATCGAGGCGTAATGACCGACCGTGTGGCCCTGCCCGATCGGCATCGCGATCACGTCGTCCGGAATGCCGCCGCGCGGGAAGACCGAGACGTCGACCGAGCCCGCCTCCGTCGCGATCGTGACGACGTCGCCGAACTTGAGATCCAACTCGGCTGCCTTGGCATGCGAGAGCTCGACCCACGAGTTCCACGACAGCTTCGTGACCGGGTCCGGAATCTCCTGCATCCACGGCAGCGCCGCACCGCGACCATCACCGTAGAAGGAGTGGGGAAACGCGATCAGCGTGAAGTCGCCCGCGCCCGCGATCTCCGGCAGCGCGACTTTCAACCCTGCGGCCCCCGCCACGAGCGCGACTTCGCGCAGTGGCGTCTCGCCGAACTCGCCACCGCGGGCCAGCGCATGGCGCCAACTCGTCGTCGCCCAATTCGACTCGAGCACGCTCTTCCAGCTTCCCGCCGGCAGCGTCGCCACCGCCTCGCCACCGATCGCGCGGGCCGCGGACAGCAGCGTGTCGCCGAGCGCCTGGGTGTCGAAGAGCGGCCGGATCGTCGGCTGGACCAGCGAGCGTACGCCGGGCCGCGGGCTCGCGTCGCCCCAGGCCTCCATCGGCGTGTGGTCGGGCAGTAGCAGGCTCGCGCGCTCGGTCGTCTCGTCCGCAAGCGGTGCGAAGGTGACCACGAGCTCGACCTTCGCGAGGGCATCGCGGAAACCAAGGGCCGCCGGCAGCGAGTAGACCGGATTCAGATCATGGATCAGGAGACACTCGACCTGGCCCGCGTTCATCTTCAGGACGAGCGCCTTCACGTCGGCCAGGCTCGCCGTCCGCTTCGCGTCGACCGCGGGATACTTGACCGTCGTCCCGATCGCACTGACCGCCGCGTTCAGCAGCAGCACCGCCGCCGCGGTGCCACGGCCCGCCGTCGTCGACGAGGCGACTCCCGGCGGCAGCGCCACGGCGCGGGTCGCGCCGGAGAGCTTCGCCACGAGCTTGTCGAAGAGCGCGCCATCGATGCCCGCAGCCGCGAGCGCCGCGTCTTTGCTCGCGCCGCTCGTCGCCGCCGCAACCGCTGCGTTGCCTTTGCTATTCGCGACCGCCTGGGCGAGTGCCAGTGCGAGCACCCCTTCGCTGCCCGGCTTCGCCGGCACCCAGAGATCCGCGCTCGACACCGTCAGGTTCTGGCGTGCCCCGACGGCAATCACGCGCGCGCCGCCATTCGCCTGCGACGCGATGTCCCGGCCCTCGCTGAGCTGGCGCGCATGCTCGACGGGCGAGCGACCGGTGTCGAGGAAGTCCGAGCCGAAGTCGACGACGAGATCCGCGCCCGTCAGATCGAAGATCGGAGCCGCGTTGGCGCCGAAGATGCGCTGGCTCGCATCGACCAGCGCATGATCACCGAAGGGCTCGTAGCGCAGGCGCCCCGCGATGCCCGTCGCCGCGACGATCTGATCGAGCAAGCCATCGAGCGAGGGGCCGACGGGACCACCGAGGATCCAGGTCTTGCCCGCCGCGCTGCCGAGCTTTGCCGCGAGCTTGCCGCGAGCATCGTCCCAGCTGATCGGTTGGAGCGAGCCGTCGCCGCTGCGCGTGGCCGGGCCGGCGATGCGGTCGGGATGATAGGTGCGGCCAAGGCTCGCCTGACCGCGGGCGCAGAGCCGGCCCTTGTTGATCGGGTGCTCGGGATTGCCCTCGAGCTTGATCGGGCGGCCTTCGCGGGTCTTGACGTGCAGGCCGCAGCCCGACGAGCACTCGAGACACGTCGAGGCGTAGTCGACGGAGATGCCGGGCGTGATCGTCTCGGGCTGGATCACGTACGGGATCAGCTTCTCGGCGGGTTCGCTACAGCCGGCGGCGGCGGCGGCTCCCGCGGAGAGACCCACGATTTTCAGGAACTCACGACGATCGAGCTCGGACATGCGTTTCCCTGGCTCCTGGGAGAGAGCTCCTAGTGGTGGCACTTCAGGCAGTCCTGCGACGCCTGCTGATTGTTTTGTCGATGGCAGCTGATGCACCAACCCATTTCGAGCTTGGCAACCGGCACGAGGTATCCGAGCTTCGTGTCGGGCACGAGGTAGAGCTTGTCGAGCTCCTGCACCGGCCCATGACAAGTCTGGCACGCGACGCCGGCCTTGATATGGCGGTTGTGGCGGAACTGGACGTGTTCCGGGAGACGGTGGATCTGGATCCACTCGATCGGCTTCTTCTCTTCCCAGTGCTGCTTCAGGATCCGGATGCCTTCGATCTCATCGTACTCGAGCGGGAACTGGGAGTGGCAACCCATGCAGAGCTCGACGGAGGGAACACCGGCGGCCTTCGACTTGTCCGTGTCCGAGTGACAATAAAGACATTCGATCTTGAACTGGCCGGAGTGGTGCTTGTGGCTGAAGGGAATCGGCTGGTTCGGACCGGGGGCAGCTTCATCCCAGGCGTCGACGGCGGACTGACAGGCGTTGGCCGACGGGAACTGTTTGTCGAACTCGGCCGGGATCTCGATCGCGACGCTCGGGTCGGCTTCCTTCATGGCCTTCAGGCGATGGGCGTCGCACACGCCCGTCGCGACCATCACGGGACCGGAAGAAGCAAGATCTCCGCTCGCCGAGTTCGCGGCCTCTTCGCTCTCTTCGCTCTCTTCGTTAGAGGCGCTCGCAGTCCCCTCGCCCGGTGTCGGCCAGCCGGACCAGAAGACGACGGCCGTCGCCAGCCCCGCCGTCGCGAGGGCGAACAGCAACGAGCCCACTGACCAGCCGCTGCGTCGGCGAGTCCGGCCATGGTCAGTCCGACGATAAAGAGTTGCATCGGATTTGGACTCGAGCATCGATTCGGCCTTCGATGATTCCGGCACCGGCGATTCGGGCGATTCGTGCATGGACGAGACGCGGCCTCTCGGCACACGACACGGACCTGCGCGATCTGCGGATCGCGGAGCTCGTGCGCGCGTTGCGTGGACTCCCGGGTCGATGGCGGAGCTGCGACTCGACGCGAGAAGTGGGTTCGGCGCGGAGTATATGGCCGACCAAACGACGAGCGCGCAGCGAATCGTTGCAGGGTTCGACCCGTCGAACTTTTCCCTCATCGTTCGAGTCCAATTCGAATCCTGAACATGAGTTCGCACGCTTTGTCAGCCCGGATGGCCGCGCGCGAAGCGAGCCCCGAAGTGAGCTGATACGCTGATTTTCCGGATTGGCCGACCCGCGTCGGGCCGAGCGCGATTGAGCTTGCCGCCGCGCCGCGCAGCGCGCAATCGTCGACCAGCCCTCGACGCCGCTCTTGATGTAAGGAGCCGCGCGAATGCGGGGAGAAACGCAATGATCGATTTCGAGCCGAGCGAAGAGCAGGCTCTCATCATCGAGACGGTGCACCAGTTCGCCGAGAACGAGATCCGTCCGAAGGGCCGCGAGACCGACGAGTCCGGGACACCGCCGGCCAGCGTGCTCTCCGCCGCCCACGAGCTGGGTCTCATCGCCAACGGGCTGCCGGAATCCGAGGGAGGGGGTGGAGCCCGCTCCGCCCTGACCGGCGCGCTGATCGCAGAGGAGCTCGGCTGGGGGGACATGGCCCTCGCCCTGGCAATCCTTTCGCCCGGCCTCGTCGGCTTCCCGGTCGCGGACCACGGCTCGCCCGCGCTGCGAAAGCAGATCCTGCCGGGACTGCTCGGACCGAGCTTCGTGCCCGGCGCCCTCGCGATCGTCGAGCCCCGTTTCGACTTCGACGTCTTCCATCCCCAGACGGCGGCGAAGCGCGATGGAGACGCCTATCTGCTCGAGGGCCGGAAATGCCTGGTCCCGTGGCTCGCGGACGGCCGCCACGTGGTCGTGATCGCCGCCGAGAACGGGGCGCTCGCCGGGTTCGTCGTGGCGCGGGACGCGCAGGGGCTCGTGGCGTCGCCGGAACAGAACATGGGGCTGTGTGGACTACCGACCGCCGAGCTCGCGCTCGAGGGCGTGCGGGTGCCCGCGGACAATCGCCTAGCGGCGACCGACGCCGAGCTGCGCCGGCTGATCGAGCGCGGCCGCATCGCGATCGCCGCCACCGCGATCGGAACCGCGCGAGCGGCCTTCGAGGTCGCCCGCGACTACGCCAAACAACGCGAGACGTTCGGCCAGCCGATCGCGACACGCCAGGCGATCGCCTTCAAGCTCGCGGACATGGCGATCGAGATCGACGGCGCGCGGCTGCTCGTGTGGGAAGCGGCGGCGGCTCTGGACGCCGGTGAAGACGCGGCGAGACGCGTACGACTCGCCCAGGACCAGACGGCGCGCATCACGCTCACCGTCGCGGATTCCGCGGTCCAGATCTTTGGCGGCCACGGCTACATCCGGGACTATTTACCGGAGATGCATCTGCGCAACCTCGCGGGTCTCGCGAGCTTCGAAGGCCTCGCTCTCGTCTGAATCCTATACACGGCGGACGCGAGCCCGGCCGGATTCTTGAAACCCTCCTCTCCTCTCTCTACCCAGGAGCGAACGCCATGCCGATCAGCTTCGAGCTCAGCGAAGGCAGCCAGGTCGCCCAGTCCCATTATCGCCAGGTTGCGCTCGACCAGATGCGCCCGATTTCGCGCCGATACGACCTGGCCGAGCACCAGCTGCCGCGGGAATGGGTCGACTACTGGTGGAACGAGGGCCGCTGGGGACCGAAGGGCAAGACGGCCGCGGCGAACGACGGCTTCGTCACCATCTGCCTACAGGCCGAGCAGCTCTGCTGGGGCGATGCCGGCCTCTATCTGCGCATGCCGACACCGGCTCTCGGCGGCTCGGCCGTCTCCGCCGCGGGGACGAAGGAGCAGCAGGCGAAATTCATGGCCGGCTTCCGCGAGGTGGCGGGCCAGCCCATCTGGGGCGCAATGGCGATCACCGAGCCCCAGGCCGGCTCCGACGCCGCCGCGATCGAGACGACCGCCGAATTCGATCCAGCGACGGAAGAATGGATCCTGAACGGCACAAAGATCTTCTGCACCGCCGGTGAGGGCGCCTCGACCGCAGCGGGCGGCTTCGTCGTCGTCTGGGCGACGCTCGACAAGAGCGCCGGCCGCGCCGCCATCAAGTCCTTCGTCGTTCCCGCCGGCACGCAGGGCATGCAGCTGATCGGCTGTGAAAAGAAGCTCGGGATCCGCGCCTCCGACACGGCGACGCTCCGCTTCGACGACTGCCGCGTCCCCAAGGACCATCTCCTCGGACGCGCCGAAGTGAAGAAGCACGATTCGAACAAGACCGGCGACTCTTCACGGGACAAGGGCTTCAAGGGGGCGATGGCGACCTTCGACGCGAGTCGCCCGATCGTGGCGGCGATGGCGACCGGTGTCGGTCGCGCGGCGCTCGAGTTCCTGATCGAAGAGCTCGCGCGCCAGGGCATCCGCATCCGCTACGACACCCCGCCGCGGGAGCGGACCGCGATCGAGAGGGACGTCATCGAGATGGAGGCCGAGCTCCAGGCGGCGCGGCTGCTCACCTGGCGGGCGGCCTGGATGATGAACAAGGGCAAGGCCAACAACCTCGAGGCCTCGATGGCCAAGGCCAAGGCCGGCCTCGCGGTCACGAAGATCACGCAGAAGGCCGTCCAGATCCTCGGACCGGTCGGCTACTCGAAGAAGCTGCTGGTCGAGAAGTGGATGCGGGATGCGAAGATCAACGACATCTACGAGGGGACGCAGCAGATCAACCAGCTGATCGTCGCCCGCCGCATCCTCGATTACTCTTCGGCGCTGCTACGCTGACCCGACCGTGGCCGCCCTGACCGAAGCGGCGAGGAATTCCGATGCCGATCGATCAAGAGCTGCTCGACATTCTCGTCTGTCCCGAATCGCGCCAGACGCTCGGCGTGGCGGAGCAACCGTTGCTCGCGCGTCTGAACGCGGAGATCCGCGGACGACGGCTGCGCAATCGCGGGGGCGAAGTCGTCGAGTCGGAAATTCGCGAGGCGCTCGTCCGAGAGGACGGAAAATTCCTCTACGTCGTCGACGACGACATCCCGGTCATGCTGATCGACCAATCGATCGAGCTGTCGTCTTATCGCGATCACTGATCGCGATTACTGCGCGAACTCGCGGCGCTTCAGTTCTTTCACGTACTCGGTGAGCTCGTCGTCGGCGGCGACGACCTTCGAGATCTCCTCCTCGAAGCGCAGCGCATCGTCCTTGAGCTTGCCGAGCTCGAAGGGCGTCTCTAGGAATTGGGACACCTTGCGCAGCAGCGCCAGCGAGCCGCGCGGGTTGGGCGTCGCGCTGATGTAATGCGGCAGGCCCGACCAGATCGCGAGCACCTCGATCCCCTCCTGCCGGAGCGCCTCGAACACGACGCCGACGATGCCGGTCGGCCCCTCGTAGTTCGAGGGCTCGATCTGATAGCGCTCGAGCAGCTCGAGATTGGTCGCGAAGCCGGAAACGACGACGGGCTGCGAATAGACCACGTCGGCGAGGTACGCGCCGACCAGCAGACAACGCTGGACCCCCATGTCGACGGCGAGCTCGACCACGGCTTCGCAGTAGCTCCGCCAGCGGGTGTGCGGCTCGACGGCCAGGCCGGTGATGAGCTCGAGGCCCTCGGCCGTCACGCCGTAGCGAAACTCGTTGGCCGGCCAGTGGATCGCGCTCGCACCCCCCGCCTGATAGCGGACCTCGGGACGGCGGACGGTGAAGTCGTAGTAGTCGTCGGGATCGATCTCGGCGAGCGGAACCGTGCGCACGACGTCGTCGACGAAACGAACCGTGCTCGACGCGGATTCGCACGCATCGTTCCAGCCCTCGAACGCCAACACGAGTGTCGGCTCGCCGAGGATCGGTCGCACGTGCATGCGCAGCGATCGGTTCATGCCTCGTACGTTGGCACGCTTCGACCCTCTGGCACAAGGGAGCACACAAGGGAGGAGCACAAAGGAAAAATCCTGGTCGGAAACGGGTTACCGTTGAAAGCGGTAGCCACGGCCGCGCACCGAAACGATGTGCGTCGGGCGGGCGGGATCGCGCTCGAGATAGCGCCGCAGCCTCACGATGAAGCTGTCGATCACGCGCGTGCGAGTATCGGGACGCAAGCCCCAGACTTCTTGCAACAATTCCCCGCGCGTCACCGTCTCTCCTTCGCGGTCCACGAGCGCACGCAGCAGCCCGACCTCCCGCGTCGTGAGCGTCACCGTCTCCTGCGGCGTCTCGATTTCGAAGCGATCGAAATGGATCACCGCATCGCCGACGTGCACGTCGGGCTGCGGCTCGCTCGTCGTCTCTACCCCGTCCCAGCGCCGCCGGCGAAGCAGCCCGCGCACCCGCGCCAGCAGCTCATTCAGCCGAAAGGGCTTCGTCAGGTAATCGTCCGCCCCCTCCTCCAGGCCCCGCACGATGTCGGCTTCCTCGTCTTTGGCGGTGACGATCAGGATCGCGACGAAATTTCCCGACGCCCGCGTGCGGCGCGCGACCTCGAAGCCGCTCATCTCGGGCAGCATCAGGTCGAGGATCACGAGATCGAAGGCACCGCTCGCCGAGTCCGTGAGCAGCTCGACTGCCGCCCGGCCGTCGCCGACCAGCACGACGGCGTAGCCTTCCTGCTCGAGATTGAAGCGGATCCCGTCGGCGAGATGGGCCTCGTCCTCGACCACGAGGATGCGGGGCTTCGATCGCTGAGTGTCCTGTATCGACATCGCGCACCCTCGATTCACGCCCACCCGCTCGCGGGGGCGTTTGCCGGCCTCACGCCGGCCGCAGCGTCACGACGAACCGGCTGCCGCGGCCCGCGCCCTCGGAGAGCGCGACGATCCGACCGCCGTGCTTGCGCAGCAGTGTGCGTACGACGAACAGACCGAGCCCGAGTCCTGCCACGTGGCGCTGGACGTCGCGACCCGCTCGGTAGAAGCGGTTAAAGATGCGATCGAGCTCGTGATGGGGAATCCCGATTCCCTGGTCCGAGATCTCGACGCGCACGCGCCCGTCCCGCGCCGCTTCGATCCCGACCCGGATCCGCACCGGATCCCGCGAATACTTGAAGGCGTTCTCGAGCAGATTGCGGAATACGAGCCCGAGCTCCGCCGCATCCCCGCGCACGCGCAGGGGTTCGCTCGCGTCGAGTTCGACCGAATTGCTCTCGAGGCGGTGGCGAGTGCGGAGCTCGTCGACGTGCTCGGCAAGCAGCGCCCGGAGCTCGACGCTCTTGCGCTTTTCGCGCGGACGCGAGCCTTCCTCGGCCCGCGCCGCCGCCAGCACCTGGACGACCGTGCTCTCGAGGCGATCGAGATCCTCGCCCATTCGCTCGATGAAGCGGCCGCGCTGCTCCGCCGCGAGCTCGTGGCGCCCGAGCGTCTCGAGCCCGAGGCGAAACGAGGAGAGCGGCGTCTTCAGCTCGTGGGTCACCGCGTCGAGGAACGCGCGCTGGGATTGATTGAGCCGCATCTCGATCACGACCTTTACCGACAACCAGACGAGCCCGCCGAACACCATCAAGAAGAAGAGCGTCCCGAGCACGAACAGAACGAGGTCGAGGGGCGTCAGCGCCTCCGAGAGCTCCGTCGCGTCGCGCCACACGAGGATCTGCCAGCCAACGGACAGCGTCAGCACGAGCACCATCGACCCGATGCCGATGGCGAGCGGAACTCCGATCGATCGGCGCATGCAGACCTCTCTTGCGTGGGGAGTGCGAGGGGAGTGCGAGGGGAGACGCGGGGCGAGGGGACTCGACGGCGCCAGTATGCCGCGAATCTGCGGCTTCGACCGTCTGGCTGGCAGCCCCGGTCGGGAACCGCTTCCCTTGCCACACCCTACCCCCGGGCCGAAGCCCACGCGAGGAGCTCCCGTGTCCGACGCCCAACCGATCACCGGCTGCCGCCCCGGCGACATCGCGCCGAACGTCTTCGTCTGCGGCGACCCCGCCCGCGTGGCCCGCATCGCGGCGGACTGGGACGAGCAGCGGACCGTTCGAGTGGTGCGCGAGTACACGATCGTGAGCGGCAGCAAGGACGGCGTCCCCCTGACCGCGGCGTCGCACGGCATCGGCGCGCCCGGGACCGCGGTGCTCGTCGAGGAGCTGATCAAGCTCGGCGCCACGACGATCATCCGGATCGGCAATTCCGGCGGTCTCGATCCGAGGCTCGAGCTCGGCGACCTCGCAATCACGACGGGCTGCGTGCGCGACGACGGCACGAGCAAGACCTACGTGGTCCCGGAGTTTCCCGCGGTCGCCGACTACCGGATCGTCGCCACGCTGGTCGAGGCCGCGCAGGCGAAAGGCGCCCGCGCGCAGACCGGAATCACCTGGTCCCTCGACGCCTTCTACATCCGCAACGCCGTCGCGGGACCGGGCGGTACGATGACGAGCATGTCGGTCGGCGGCTACTGGCCGACCCCGCTCGAGACGCGCATCCGCGACATGCAGCAGGCGCGCGTGATGAACTGCGAAATGGAGGCGGGCGTGCT
>JANNQH010000271.1:0-4107 GCA_031400655.1 Deltaproteobacteria bacterium
GATCCTCGATCGCCACGGACCCGACGCCGTCGCGGTGTACACGGGAACGCTCTTCTACCAGCTGCCGCAGACGGCGGCGATGGCGACGGCCTGGATGGATGCGCTGCGCCTTCGCCTGCGCTTCTCGAGCGGCACGATCGATCAGCCCGGCAAGCAGACCGCTGCCGCCGCCCACGGCCAATGGCTCGCCGGCAGCCACGTCTTCGACGAATCCGACGTCTGGATGTTGATCGGTACGAATCCGCTCGTCGCGATCTCCGGCGGCATTCCCCACGCGAATCCCGCTCGCCGCCTCGAGCGCGCCCAGGCCCGCGGCCTCGAGCTCATCGTGATCGACCCGCGCCGCAGCGAGACCGCGAAGCGCGCCACGCTTCACATCCAGCCGCGACCCGGGAACGATCCCGCGGTGCTGGCCGGGATCCTGCGCGAGGTGATCGCATCGGGTCTCGTCGACCGGGAGTTCGTGCGCGAGAACGTCGTCGGCTGCGAGGGGCTCGAGCGCGAGGTCGAGCGCTTCACGCCGGAATACGTCGCCGCCCGTGCCGACGTCCCCGCCGATGCGATCCGCGAGGCCGCGCGGATCTTCGGCTCCGCCCGCAAGGGCTCCGTCACCGCCGGCACCGGCAGCAATATGTCCGGCTGGAGCAACATCACCGAGTATCTCGTGTTATGCCTAAACTCGATCTGTGGGCGCTTCCGACGCGCGGGAGATCGTGTCGTCAATCCCGGTGTCCTGACGACGCGACGCGCGTTCAAGGCCCAGCCGCTCCCGCCTTACAAGATCGACGGTTACGGAAAGCCGCTGCGTTCGCGGCCGAATATGCCGCCCGCCGTCTGCGGACTCCCGACCTCCGCCCTCGCCGACGAGATGCTGCTCGAGGGCGAGGACCGGGTCCGCGCCCTCATCACGATCGGCGGCAATCCGATGCGCGCCTGGCCCGATCCGATCCGGACGAAGGCCGCCCTCGAGCGCCTCGAGCTGCATGTCGTCGTCGAGCCGCGCCGGACGGACTCGGCGCTGCTCGCGGACTACGTCCTCGCGCCGAAGCTCCCCCTCGAGACCCCGGGCTCGACTCTCTCGACCGAGGTCCTCTTCACCGTCTCGCCCGCCCTCGGTTACAGCGAGCCGTACGCTCAGTACGCGCCACCCGTCGTCGTGCCGCCCGAGGGCTCCGATCTGCGCGAAGACTGGGAGTTCTTCTACGGGCTCGCGCAGCGCATGGGACTCGAGCTCGAGCTTGCGGCCGGCGTCTTTCCGATTCCTGGCGTCAAGACACCGCGCACGAAGCTCGACATGACGCGCAAGCCGAGCTCTGAGGAGGTGCTCGAGCTCGTGACGCACGGCTCGCGTGTTCCGCTCGACCGCCTGCGCCGCGAGCCCGGGAAAGTCCTCTTTCACGACGAGGAGCCGGTCTTCGTCGAGGCACGTGATCCGGGCAACGCGGCGCGACTCGACGTCGGCAGTGCCCTGATGTTCGAAGAGCTCCGCGCCTTCGCCGCCGGCGATCCCTTCGCGCGGGACGGCTACGCCTATCGCATGGTGAGCCGCCGGATGTCGAACACCTTCAACTCCGTCGGCACCGACATCGAGGCCCTGACCCGCCGCTACGGCACGAACCCGGCCTTCCTGCATCCCGACGATCTTGCGCGCGAGGGGCTCGCCCGCGGCGATCTCGTCCGCGTGAGTTCCGCCCACGGTGAGCTCGAGGCGGTCGCCTGGCCGGATCCGGACCTGCGACGGGGGCTCGTATCGATGTGCCATTGCTGGGGATCGCTGCCGGGCCAGCCGGCGGACGTCCGCAAGACGGGCAGCAATACGGGCCTCCTGATCAGCGTCGAGGAGGATTGCGCGCGCTTCTCGGGGATCCCGCTGATGAGCGCGCTGCCCGTGCGAATCGCGCGGGCCTAGTGTCCCGTCCCGGGAGCTCGCCTTGATTTGATGGCGCCGACGGGCCGCCCGCCGCAGTCCGCGACAACATGCCGCATCCCGTCCCGTGCCGTCGGTCGCTAGCGTGAGCGCGTGCCCTCTGGACTGACATGGAGACGAAGATGAGCGCTCGCGCGGGTTGGATGATCTCGCTGCAGAAAAAGTCTCGGCTATCGGGAATGATCTCGCTGGGCATCCTGCTGGCGGTCTCGGCCAACGCGCATACCAGCGTCAAGTCCCAGGCAACCGAAGGCGTACGGGACGACAACGCGCTCCGGATCGGCCACGGCTGCGAGGGCGACCGCGGGGTTGTGGCCCAGAGCGTCGTGTTCCCGACCGACGCGCCGGAGATCTCGACCAGCGACTCCAACGTCACGCTGTTTGATCTCTCCGAGGTGATCGTGCAGGGGAGCATTGCGGGCCTCGCCCAGAGCATCCAGGACCGGAGCATCTTTGCTCTCCAGGACGAGAAGGTCGACGCCAACGGCAACGTGATCGGCTTCCATGCGCGCGCGGGATTCCTGAAGCCGAACCTGGTGGGACGCGTTCCCTTCCAATTCAGCGCGCCGACCTTCGTTCCCGAGTCGTGCGCTCGGCGCCTGCTGATCAAGATCGCGATTGCCGACATCTGCAGCGCTCGGCCGCCGATCCTGGATCCCCACAAGCTGAACCTCTGGATCCCCGACAACGGGTCGCGCTTCGCGGTCGAGGGGACGGCGGCCGGCGTCGAAGAGATCGGCGGTGCGGCGACTCTGGTGGTGAACCGGAATCTGGCGATCAATACGCTGCCGACCCAGTGCGGGGCGGGTTACGACGTCACCGTCACGCCGTCCGCGGCGCAGGTCGACCGGGATCTTCCGATCGGGTACTTCTGGTCCTTCCGTGAGCCGCGCCGCGGGGACCAGTAGAGAGACCAGAGACGAGCAGGCAGTGGGAGTAGGGAGTCACGCGTGCTGAGATCGATCGTCCTGTTGATTGGCGGGCTCCTGGCGGGCCCCGCGGCGGCGCATACCCAGAGCGGGTCCCTCGGCAGCGGCGCCGCGGCGACGGACTACTACCAGGTCTTCTGCTCCGACGATGGGACGGGTCCGCCGGCCTCGCTGTCGATCCAGGTATTGGACAGCGCGCCCGCAGCGGCGCCCCTCGTCAGCGTCCAGGTCCGCAACGGGCTCGAGCTCGCGACCGCGACCGATCCGACGGACGCCGATACGGCCGCGAGCCCCCTCATCCACGTGAACACCAGCGTCGGATTCGTATACGACGTACTCGTCGACAAGAGTGGGGCGGGCGCCGAGAGCTACACGCTCACCATCCACTGCACGACCGGCGCGAACGGAACCGGCCTTCACACCGGCACCGACATCGTCACGCGCCAGAGTCAGTAGGCGATCGCCGGCCCGCGCCGAGCTGGATCGTGCCGCAGGGGAAGACCGAGACCCTCGCCTGCGCCCCATGTTTGTTCACCAGCCAGTCGAGCGTCTCCGGCCAGGTCTTGAACAGCACGGCTTCGTCGCGCGCCGCGGGCTGGAGCGCGCCCCGGTCGATGCCCGGTGCGAAGAACACGAGCTCCCGGCCCTTCACGCGCGGCGCGCGACCGGCGTCGAGGCGCATTCCCGGTCCGAAGAGCCAGTGGCTGCCGAGGCCCTCGCTGCCGTCGAGGGCGACGACGACCGTGCCGCCCTCGCGGACCAGCGGCGCGGGCGCCGTCTGCCAGGGCGCGAAGGCGGTCAGGTACTGGAGGAGCTCGGCATCCTTGGGATAGACCGAGAGGACACAGACGTCGGCGCCCGGCCGGGTCGGCGTCGCGTAGACGCGCCGGGCGATCTCGCAGCCCGCGCGGTGGGCGGAGACGACTTCGCCGGTGACGAGGCCCGCGAGCCCGAGCCGCGAGTTGGGAATCGCGTTCACGAGGAAATCGACGCCGGCCAGGCGAGCGGCCTCGTCGGATTCGAGGCGCGCGGCGGTCTCGACGACGGCATAACGGCCGCGGCTGCAGGTTCCGCGGTGGTACGCCTCGGCCGAGGCGAAGCTCGAGACGCCGGGAAACAGCAGCTTCGAGCCGCCCGAGAAGCCGGCGGCGCCGTGCGGAATGATCGAGCCGACGAGGATCTTCAGGTCCGCCTGCATGAGCTCGGCGTTGATCTCGACCGGAGAGCCAAAGCTCGTCGTCCCGATCGGGA
>JANNQH010000272.1:0-5261 GCA_031400655.1 Deltaproteobacteria bacterium
GGGATTGGAGAGCGATGTCGACGATTTCTACAATCGACGGTCCGGTACGCACGGCGCTGCGCGTGCTCGGCTGGATCCTCGCGGTGCTGGTGCCCGTCTACGCCTTCACGGTCTACCGGGCGCCGGTCGACTCGGTCCAGGGCGTGATGCAGAAGATTCTCTACGTGCATCCGCCGCTCGCCTACGGCGCCTATCTCGGGTTCGTCGTGACGGCGATCGCCGGGGTGCTCTTTCTGTGGCGCGGGGACGAGCGCCACGATCAGCTCGCGATCGCGGGCGCCGAGGTCGGGACGATCTTCTGCACGCTGATGCTCATCACCGGCCCGATCTGGGCGCGCGGCGCCTGGGGGCCGGGCAACTGGTGGGTCTGGGATGCCCGGTTGACGCTCACACTGCTGCTCTGGTTCGTGTACCTGGCCTACATCCTGCTCCGCAGCTTCACCGAGGGCGACGAACGCGCCGCCCGCTTCGCCTCGATCTACGGGATCGTGGGCGTGCTCTTGATCCCCCTCAATTACTGGATCATCGATCTGGTGGGGGGGCGCGCCCAACACCCGGAGAACATCCAGCGCGGAAGTCTCGGCGAGGGGATGGGGCTTCCCTTCATCGTCGGAAACCTGACGCTCTTCTTCGCCTTCGCGTATCTGCTCGCCCTGCGCTGGCAGGGCGGCTTTCTCCAGGCGGAGGCTGACGCGCTCCAGGCGGAGGCCGACGCGACTCCAGGCGAAGGCTGACGCGACTCCAGGCGGACGCCGCCCCCGATGTCGAGGGACGTGGTTGACAACGCGGGCGCCCGCGCACTACAAAACAGCTCGAAGGGTTTCATCGAGCCCGGTCATCATCGGATCCCCGTCGCGTAGGCAGTCACGCTCACTCCCCGATTCGGTTCCCCGCTCCGACTGCCCCGCCACGACCCGCCGATCTCCGAGCATCCCCCCGATCGGGAAGCCATCCTCGCCGTCCGCCGCGATTCGCCTCGCTCTACGCGGGCAATTGCGGACTCTCCTGGGCGGCGGAAGTCTTCTTCCCAACATGGGCGGGTCGGCACGGCGAAGCCCGCAGGATCGATCGTCTCGCCCGTGGGGTTCATTCGCTCGTCGCAGGCAACGCGAGCGCACGGATCCGGCAGCCAGGCCGCTAAAAGGCGTGAGTGGGGGGCGCAGAGCGGACAGTGAGAGCGAGAGCGTGCGCCTCTGGGAATGGCACGTCGCTTGCTCTCTCTGGGCACAGGTTGAGCACAGGTTGGGCACGGGTTCGATGGACCGTGTGCGGGTGGGGACCGGATTGTGATTTGACATTCGACCGGACACCATCACAGGATCCTGTGATGCAAGATTCGATGAGCCGGGAACCCAGGAACCCTGGGTAAAAAGAAAAAGAGGAGGCATCCGAAAGGGATGGCCAGCATGAAGCGCGGCGTTGGTTACTGCGAGAACACGGACTGTGAGGACTACGCCAAGGGCGTGTTCCTCCTGAACCACGGCGACACGTTCTATTGCCCGCGCTGCCGGCAGCTCGGCAAGGTCGAGAAGGAGCGCGGCTTCTACACCGGCAACTCGGACATCTTCAAAGAGGTCCGCGTCGAGTACAACTTCGATCCGATCAACGGCGTCTACCGCGAGATCGCGATCGTCCGCGACGAGAGCCTCTGGGGCCGCAACAACGTCTACACGCTCCAGTCGCCGCTGATCAAGACGGAGAAACGCGCGCTGAAGGTGGCCGAGGCGATTCTCGCCAACCTGAACCGTTACCGCGGGCTCCTGAACGGCGACGACATCCCGCGCACCACGGAGATCATCCTCTCCTTCGACGATTCCTTCGACGAGTTCTCGCGCAAGCTGCAGCAGCTCTCGAAGGAATGGGAAGCGAGCGGGCTGCGCGAGCAGCGGCGCTAGTCGAGACTGGCTTTAGTCGGATTGTTTCAGTTTCTTTCCTCGAGATTCGAGTTCAAACCAGGAAGCCCGGCCCCGCAAGGGAGCCGGGCTTTTTGGCTTCTGGCTCCTGACCGACTGTTCAGTCGTAGCGGCGGATCGAGTCGACCAGGGTCTCGCCGGAGAAGAGGCGGATCGTGAGCCCCGCGCGCGCGCCGTAGACCAGGCGTTGGTCGCCCCGATACGGCGACTCCTTGTACTCGGACATGCCCGCCGAGGCCGCCGCGAAAACCTCGAGGGAGGCGTGGCGGATCGCAAGCGGGAGGCGCCAACGAAGCCCCAGACTCCCGGTCTGATCGTCTTCGGCGAGGAACTCCTCCTCGACCCGCTGCCAGCTGCCCGTAAAGACTACGGCCACGTCGGGCGAGGCGTACCAGCGGGCACCCGCGACCACGTGATAGACGTCGGTATCCACGTCGAAGACCTGCCCATCGCCTGCCACCTCCCGATGCCGGAACTCGAAGCGGCCGAACCAATCGAGGGGCCCCAGGCTGAGATCGGGGAAGTAGATCTGCGCGTCGACGCTGCCCGTCAGCTGGTTCGCAGCGAGTCCGCCGTCGCCCTCCAGGCGGTCGAAGCCGGTGCCCACCGCAAAGGACCCGAGCGAGGGATCGCGGGCGAAGAGCTCGACCAGGGCACCGTAGGAGGTGATCTCCGAGGACCCGGGCTCGAGGGCGTCGAGGCTGCGTCGGGCATCGTGGAAGCCGCCTCGGACCGTCGTGCGCAGCCCGGTGAAGGCGATCAGGGGCACGGTCCCGACGAGCTCTCCGGTGACGGCGTTGCTGTCGATGTCCTCGAGCTCGAGGGTGGCGGTGGAAATCGGGCCGACGAAGGTCGTGCTCGTGTCGTCGACGTGGTTGAAGTCGTAGGCGACCCCGACCCGCAGGTTCGGCGCGGCGACGGCCGTCCGATTCCCCGGGATCGCAGGATCGTGGTGGGGCTCCGCGGCGGCGCGGCCCGCAGCGGAGAGGCCCAGGAGTAGGCCCACCGCGAACCCCAAGACCCGGACCGTGGGAGCGAGAAGAGGTGAAGACCCACCGCCACCGCCCGAGCAGAGCACCGGAAGGACATCGGCAAGCGAGCGGCACGGGAGCGAGTGGCTCCGAGCGATCTCGAGCAGGTGGGCGACAGCGACGAGCATGGCGGGGTATTCGGTCGAACCCCGAGCTCGATGAAGCTCTCGCAGCAGCCCTGCCCCGCTACTCGACCGTCAGCACCGTCTCCGCAACGTTCGACTGGCCCGAGGCCGTCGTGACCCGTAGCCGGATCAGCCAATCCCCGGCTTGCCCGATCAGGACCGGGGCCGGGTTCTGCGAGCTCGACACGCCCCAGCCCCCGAAATCCCAGCTCCAGGCGACGATCGGGTCGCCGGGATCGAAGCTCGAGTGGTCCTGGAAATTCAGCGTCGCCGGGGCCGTGAAGGGCGCCGTCTCGAGGGTCTCGAAGGCCGCGACGGGTCCCCCGACGACCGTGACCGTCAGGGTCGCCTCCGAGGCCTGGTCCGCCCGCGCCACGCGCAGGGTCACGTCGTAGACGCCGGGCGCCGGGAAGCGGTAGCTCGGATGCTGATCGCGCGAGCCCGAGGACGCGGGCGGCGTGGGAAGGCGGCTCGTGCCGAAATCCCAGCGCCAGCTGGTCGGGACTTCACAGCCGCTCACGCCCGGATCGAGGCAGCTCTCGTCGCCGAAGACCACGTCTTGACCGGCCACGATCGGATCGGCAGCGACCACGAACTGCGCCGTCTGGGGCGCAGCCGGGGCGACGAAACGGATGTGGTCGACGTAGGCCCGCGGGCTGCGGAACTCGTTCACGGCGTTGCCGACGCGGATCGTCAAGCTGAAGCGGCTGTCGGGAGTCGACCCGGGGAAGGCCGCTGCGATATCGATCGCAGCGGTGAAGGTCTGCGTGACGCGCATCGCGCTGCCATCTCGCGTGGGATAGCGCGTCGACACACCGGCGTAGGCGGTGGAAACGTCGCTTCTCGCACTCGGGATCTCGACCGTCGTCGCGCCGTCGCTCAGCGTCGCCGTGACGGCGTCCATCACGCTCGAAGCCGGCGGCTCGGCGAAGAGCAGCGCGTAGTCGAGCTCGAGCACCGTGTTCGTGACGGGACGCAGGAATTCCTGCACGATGCCGTTCTCGAGATTCCGGACGGCGGTGGCACCGTTCGTTCCGAGGCCATCGAGGACCGCCCACTTGTTGCCGTCGCTGGGCATGCCCGCCTCGCCGCCCCCCGGAGTGCGGGAGAGCGCGAGATGGGTCGCCGGCAGGAGCTCGTTCGCGGGCCGGAGCTGCGTCCAGGCGCCCGCAATCGGGCCGTTCGCCGTCTGGGCCTCGAAGCTCGCATCGAGGATCAACACGCGCGCGGCGTCGCGCCGCGTCCGCGCCGAGGCCACCGTCGGTCCGCCCGGCAGCGCTGCCGGGCCCGTCACGGTGAGTGTCACGTCGTAGCTTCCGATCTTGGCGTAGACGTGGGTGGGACTCGCTGCATCGCAGGCCGGAGCGCTGACCGTCGCGGCGGACGCCGGATACGTGCACTGGCTGCCGTCGCCGAAATTCCAGCGCCAGCGCGTGATCGCACCGGTCGAGCGGTCCTCGAAGCTGACCGTCATCGGGCCCGGACCTTCCGTCAGCGTCGGCGCGAAATCTGCCGTCGCCGGGGCGTAGCCCACGACGTAGTCGAGCTGGGTCATGCCGACCAGACCAGTCCCGGTCTCCCCGAAGACGAATTCGATCCGGTAGGTCCCGGGCTGGCGGAAGGTGTAGTGCTCGGTCAGTGAGCCTCCGATCAACGCTCCGTCGACGGTCCACAACATCAAGCCCGAAAGGTCGCCCACGTCGGCCGTCAGCGTAACGTTCGCGGGCGCCGCGCTGGTGGCGGGGCTCGCCCCGATCGAGAGCGGGAAGACCTCGATCGACGCCGTCGCGATGTCGGAGCCGCCGGCGCTCTCTGCGGTCTGGGTGACGGTGAACTGGCCCGCGGTCGTGAACGTGTGGACGGGGTCTCGCTCGGTCGACGTCGCTCCGTCGCCGAAATCCCAGTGGACGGTCGCGGCGCCGGTGGAGGCGTCGGTGCAGACTGCGGCGAGCGGGGCGAAGCCGCGATTCGGAAGGCAATCGAGACCGGCCGTGGCGGGCTCGTCGACCTCGATCAGCGCAGACTTGGTGAGTGTGCTCTCGCCGCCCGGACCCGAGACCGTGAGCACGACCGTGTAGACGCCGGGATCGTCGAAGCGAACCCGGGGATTGCGTTCCGTGCGGGTGCCGGCGGCGCCGAAATTCCAGGCGTAGTCGTCGATCTCACCCCGCGACGTATCGGTGAACTGCACT
>JANNQH010000273.1:0-1857 GCA_031400655.1 Deltaproteobacteria bacterium
CCGCTCCCGGGCCGAGCAGCTGCTCTGGCCGGGGACGGAGGTCCGGCTCGGGGTGCGGATCCGTCCGCTTCATCCCCCGCGCAATCCGGGCACTGCCGACCGCGAGCATGCGCTCGCCCGCCGCGGCATCGCGGCGCGCGCGCGGCTCGTGAAGCCCGATTGGGTCGTCGAACGGATCGCGTTCGAAGACCGCGGCGCACGGATTTCCGGGGCCTTCGCGGCGCTTCGTCGCGATGTTCTCGAACGCGTTCGGGCGCGACTCGAGGGACGCGGGGAGGGCGAGGGACTCGTTCGTGCGCTGGCGCTCGGCGATCGCCGCGGGCTCTCCGACGGGACACGTCGATCCTTCCGCCAGCTCGGACTCGTCCATCTCCTCTCGGTCTCGGGCCTCCACATCGGATTCGTGGCGATTCCGGCGGCGTGGACGATCGCGCGGTTGCGCACGCGCTTTCGGCCCCGGTCATGGGCCGTGCTCGGGTTCCTCTCGCCGGTCGCGGCAGGCTGTGTCGCGGCGGGGATCTATGCCTGGCTCACGGGGGCGGAGGTGGCCGCGCTGCGGGCGAGCCTGTTATTCGCGCTCTTCGGGCTCACGCGGTCGCTCGGCTGGACGATTCCGCCTGCTCCCTCGCTCGCGGCGATTGCGCTGCTGTTATTGGTCGTGGATCCCGCCAACCTCTTCGACGTGGGCGCGCAATTCTCGTTCGGTGCATGCGCTGCGCTCGTCGCGGGCGGGATCTGGGTCGGGAGGCCGCGCCGAGAGGCGGTCGCCCCCACGAGCCCAGTGGCCCCCGCGAGCGCAATCGGCCGGGCGCGCCGCGCACTCCACGCCCTCGGCGATCCGCTGCGTGCATCGCTGGCGGTGTCGATCGGGATGCTCCCGCTGATCGAGCTCTACGGGCTTCCGCGCTCGCTGCCGTCGCCGCTCATCAATGCGCTGGCGATCCCCTGGGCGGGATTCGTCGTGATGCCGACTGCACTGATCGCGGCGGTGCTCGCGAGCGCGCTGCCCGGCGATGCAGGCGCCGGGCTGCTCTCGGCGCTGCTCTTGCCCGCCGCCTGGCTCGAGCGGGCTGCGGGCGCGCTGGCCGCCCAGCTCCCGGCGACCTGGATCGGCGAGGATCTGCCCGGTCGCATCGCGTGGCCCGGGGCGATCGCCCTCGTGGCGTTGGGTTTGTTTCGGCTGCGGCGCGGGGATGCCGTATCGGCTGCGGTGCTCTGGCTTCCGTTGGCACTGCTCGGGATCGCACCGATTCGGGAGGCGGCCTTCGACGGCGCGCTGCCGCGGGTCGTGTTCTTCGACGTCGGGCAGGCGGATGCGGCACTGGTCCAGACGCGGGCTGCGACGTGGCTGATCGATTCGGGTGCGGGGCCCGAGGACGGGTCCGGCGGTGCCGCGGTCCTGCGCGCGATGCGGGCCCAGGGTGTCGCCCAGCTCGATGTTTTGGTGATCACCCACGGAGACCTCGACCACCGCGGGGGTGCGCTCCGCGTGTTATCGGCGATGAAGGTCGACGAGCTCTGGCTGCCGAGCCTTTCAGCGCCCGATGCTTCGCTCGACGCGCTCAGCGTTTTCGCGGCGGAGCAGGGCGTGCGTGTGCGGCGAGTCGGGGCGGGCGATCGACGTGCGGTCGGCGAGTCGATGAAGGTCGAGGTGTTGTGGCCGCCGGCTGCGACTGGGCCGAGTCGGTCTGATCGGGGTCGGCGCGGCGAGCCGACCGGCCCGACCCCCGCGCTCGAGCCGGTCGTGCCGGGCCGGTCGCGCAACGAGGCATCCCTCGTGCTGAGCATCGAGCTCGAGGGACTTCGGGTTCTATTTGCGGCCGACGTCGGCGCGAGCGTCGAGGCGGCATTGCAGGC
>JANNQH010000274.1:0-10978 GCA_031400655.1 Deltaproteobacteria bacterium
CGCCTTCAGCGGCCGGTACAGGCTGCCCGCCACGAACGAGAACGCCATCAACGTACCGAGCGTGAGTCCCCAGAAGTCGCCGAGCACTGCCCAGATGCCGAGGAACAGAACGGAGATCATCACGAACTGCGAGACGAACTCGACGAGTGCGCGCGAGTACACGCGGTTGCGTACCACGCGGACCGCGCGCCGGAAGTAGCGCATCAGCTCGCGCTGGAATGCGTCGCTTTCGAGCTTCTCGGCGCCGAAGGCCTTGATCACCTTGATGCCCGAGAGGATCCCGATCAGACGCTGGGAGAGATCGCTCTGGGTCTCCTGGCGCCGCTGCGTCTTCTTCTGGACCTGGTTACCGAAATAGCTGAGGAAGCCGAGCAGGATAGGCATCGCCACCACCGAGAGCAGGGAGAGCTGCCACGAGATCAGGAACATGGACATCACGCCGCCGACCAGCAGCATGAAGTCCTCGAGTACGTCCTTGTAGAGGACCTCGAGGGCGCGGCAGGCGAGGTGGGCGTCGGTGAGCGCACGCGACAGGAGCTCGCCGCTCGCTTCGCCGCGGTGGAGTCTCAACGGCGCCGAAAGGAATTTGCGGGCGACTTGTCGATCGACGTCCTGGCGCACCCGCGCGACGACCCAGCTCGCGAGGTAGATACGGAGGAACATGATCGGCGGCGTAATCACGAGCAGCACGCCGAGGATCGCGCCGATCTCCCAGAGTCGCGGCGCGATCGACGCCAGGTCGAAGCTCGACTGGCTGGCCGGGAGGATCACCTCGTCGAGCACGGGCTTGGCCAGCCAGGTGCGGATGTAACGGCTCGCCGAAAAGAGTCCGGCGAAGACGAGCACGCCCACGATGGCCGTCCGGTACAGGAACGACATGCGAATCATTCGCATCAGGTCGGCCAGGCTCGGCCCATCGCCCTGCTTCGCGTGAAACAGGTTCGGGCGCAATCCGGACGGCGGGGCGGCTTCATCCTCGGCTCGCAGAGAGACCTCCAATCGGCCGCGTTCGTCCGCGAACGGGGGCCGGGCCGTTGTCGCGGTCTCGGATCACGCTCACCCGAGCTCGGCCGCGATCGCGTCGCCGCCGCGCCAGCCGAGCAGCAAATCCCCCTCGAAGCCCAGAGCGGCGACCGCGGCGCGATCGAGGTGGTAGATGTTGGGGCGCGCAGAGAGTCGCAGGTCGATCTCCGAAGGCCAACCCATGCCGGGGAGCGGATCCTCGAGCCAGCCGTCGTCCCCGTCCCAGCGCGGCATCTCGACATCGATTGCGACGAGTGAATCGCGGCAGAAGGGCATCAAATCCCGCAGCCGACCGGCGATCCCGCGGCGCAGGCTGGCCAGCCGTTCGGGATCTCGGTCCGGGACGACCGCTCGGGCCACGAGGTCGACGCGCTGGGCATGGGTCTGGCTCGGGAATGCCGTGACGGCCGTTGTCGGATGCTCGGCCCCCTGCTCGGGCAGGATCAGGCGGGCGCTCATGCCTTCGGGCAGGATTCCCGTCGGCACGGCGTAGAGGAACGCGGCTCGGTACGCCCGCTGGCCTCCGCGGGAGAGGAGCGACGGCACGGGGCGGGGCGGAGCGCTCGGTCCGGTCGAGCCACTGTCCTGGTAGTGGTCGCGCAGCGCCGACGGCGCGGCGGCGAGCACGAGCGCGCGGCCGAGCCAGATCTCGCCCGTTCGCCGGACGCGCACACCGGGCTGGCCCGAGACCACGACCAGATCGAAGTCGCCGCTCAGGGTGCGGAAGTCGCCGTAGGAGGCGACTACCCGCTTGCGCATCAGGTCGCACAGCCAGGGCGGCCCGTCGGAGAAGCCCGCCCCACCGGCGAGCGGTACGCCGAGCAGCCGCGCCTGGGATTCGGGCGGCGGGGCGCTCGTGCCGAGATTGGAGAGCGCGCGGATCTGGGTGGCGACTAGGGCGGCCAGCTGACCCGAGGCGGCGCGCACGACCCCGGGCAGGCCACGGCGGTGATGGCCGATCTGCTGCGGCCGCGCGCCGGCCGCGCGCCGGCCGACCCGCACGACGGGAGATTCGAGCAGCACGCCCCGCTCGACCTTCGAGGACTCGAGCAGCTCGCGGACGAAAGTCTGGGCGTCCTCGGGCTTGGCGAGACCCCAGGCGACGAGCTCTTCCGCGGTGACCGCCGCCGGGCCGATGTCGATCCGGACGGGATCGGCCGCGATCTGGAAGGCGAGGCGCTCGGCAGCGAACCGACGCCGGTCGATCAGCGGAACCGAGAGCGTGCGCAGGCAGGCGTCGAGCACCCCCTCGTCACGCAGGCCCGAGAGGAAGAAGGGCTCCTTCAGGGCGGGCGGCAGGGTCGCCCGGGCGCCTTCCTCGACGACCAGGACCCGCTGGCCCGAGGCGCCGATGCGCGCCGCCGCGACCAGGGAAGCGAGCCCACTGCCGAGAATGAGCGCGTCCCACCGCCGCGCGCGCGGCGCTTCGCTCGGATCCAGGGCGGGTAGCTCGACCATGTTTCAACACCGTGGGTGGGGTCGTTCTCTCAGGTCGGAATGACCGCTCCTGCGGTCGTTCCGACCGATCAAGAGCCGTCGCCCGACATGAATCCCGGATCGAAGAGCATCGGCGGATCACCGGCCGCCTTGCGCTCGATCACCCCGATCTTGTAGCCGCGCTCGCCGAGACCCAGAAGCCTGTCGAGGATCTCGTCCGCACTGGCCGCCGGCACGATCGCGATCATGCCGATGCCGCAGTTGAAGACGCGCAGCAGCTCGGACTCCGAGAGCCCGCCGACCCGCGTGATCCAGGCGTAGACGTCGGGCCGGGGCCAGGCGAGCGTATCCATGTGGGCGCGCACACCGCTCGGCAGCACGCGGGGCACGTTGCCCTCGAAGCCGCCGCCCGTCACGTGGACGAAACCATGGATCTCGAAATCCCGGATCAGGTTGAGCAGCGGCTTGACGTAGATCCGCGTCGGAGAGAGAAGCGCGCTCGCGAGGCTCGTCCGCAGCTCCGGCGGCTGGCCGAAGAGGTCGACCGTACCGGCCGCGATCCCGGCATCGAGGACCGAGCGCACCAGCGAGTAGCCGTTGCTGTGCAACCCGCTCGAGGCGATCCCGATCAGCACGTCGCCCTCGGCGATATTCGACCCGTCGATCACCCCGTCGCGCTCGACGACGCCCACGCTGAAGCCCACGAGCTCGACGTCGCCCTTCGCGTACACCCCGGGCATCGTCGCCGTCTCGCCGCCCAGCAGCGCACAGCCCGCGCGCCGGCAGCCCTCGGCCACCCCGCGCAGCGTATCGCCGGCGATCGCCTTCGAGAGATCGCCCATCGCGATGTAATCGAGAAAGATGATCGGCTCGGCGCCCTGCACGACCAGGTCGTTCACCACCATCGCGACACAGTCGATCCCGATCGTGTCGTAGCGCCCGATCTGGGAGGCGAGCTTGAGCTTGGTCCCCACGCCGTCGGTCGCGGCGACGAAGATCGGGTCCTTGTAGCGGTCGGGGGCCTTGAACATCCCGGCGAAGCCGCCGATCGAGCTCAGGACTTCGGGGCGGAAGGTGCTCTTCGCGATCTCTTTGATGTCGTCGACGAAGGACTCGTCGTGGTCGAGATCCACGCCGGCCCGGGCGTAGGCCGGGGCGGCAGTCGCGGTGAAGGCTTTGTGGTCGGGCTTGGGGGGTCGCGGCACGAGCCAGAGATAGGCAATGGGCCGTTCCCAGTCAATCGAATCCGCGCTCCGGGCAGAGTCCGGCCGCAGGCGGCGACTTTCGCGGCAAGGGCGTGCCATCCGGGCTAGGCTGGCTCTCCGTGATGATCTCGGTCGTGATCCCGACGCTCGACGAGGCGCCACGCATCGGCGCCCTCGTTCGGAGCCTCGAGCGAGGCGGGGTCGAGATCATCGTCGTCGATGGGGGGAGTCGCGACGCGACCCCTGCTCTCGCCCGCGAAGCCGGCGCCTTCGTTCTCGAGTCGGAAAGGGGACGCGCGCGACAGCTCCGGCGCGGGAGCGAGCACGCGAACGGGGACCTGATCTTGTTCCTTCACGCCGATACCCGCCTGCCGGAAGGCTGGCATGCCGCCCTTCTGCGGGCCGCTCTCGACCCGGCCTGCGCCGGGGGGGCGTTCGCTTTTCGCCTGGCGGAGCGGGGCTGCTTGTTTCGTTGGATCGAATTCTGGGTCGCTGTCCGAAACGCGCTCTTTCGGCTGCCCTACGGCGACCAGGCGATCTTCGTACGCCGGGGCGTGCTCGACGCGATGGGCGGTGTTCCGAATGTGCCGATCCTCGAGGATCTCGACCTCGTGCACGGGATCAAGGCTCGCGGACGGCTGCGCCTGCTCGACCTGCCGGCCACGACCTCGGGGCGACGTTATGGCGAGGGCCGCGGGCTTCGCACGCTCGTCGTCCACCAGTGGGCCCTGCTCGGCTGGTGGCTCGGCTGGGATCGCGGACGCCTGGCGCGCAGGCTCGGCCGATGAGCGAAGCCGTCGCGTCCGAGGCCGCCCTGCACCGGGAAGAGACGCCGATCCGCCACGCGCTGCGGCGCCTCTCGGTCTATCTGCGCCGTAACGCCCGCTACTACCTGCTCTGGTTCGTCGTCGTGCTTCTTTATGTGGCCTCGTTCAACATGCTGCCGCTCGCGGTCGGTTGGGCGATCGACGGCCTGATCGACGCGGAAGTCGCACGCGAGGAGGTGTTTCGCCGCTGCTGGATCCTGTTCGGGCTGGCGGTGGTGGGCGGGTTCTTGCGCTTCTTTTCGCGACAGCTCGTCTTCGACGCGGCGCGGGAAGTGGAATACGAGATCCGCAACGATCTCTTCGCCCATCTCCAGACGCTGCCCCAGTCCTTCTTCTTCCGTTGGCGTACCGGCGATCTGATGAGCCGCTGCGTCAACGATCTGAATTCGGTGCGCATGCTGCTCGGGCCCGGGCTGCTGTCCGTCGCCCAGAGTCCGATCCTGTTCGTCGGCGCCTTCATCGCGATGTCGACGCTGTCGCTCAAGCTCGCGATCTTGATGATGCTGCCGTATCCCGCCTTCATCCTGATCTCGCGCTACATGGGGGCGCGTCTGTATTCGCGCAGTCTCGCCGCCCAGCAATCGCTTGCCTCGATGTCGAATCTCGTCCAGGAGAGCATCGCCGGGATCGCCGTCGTGAAGGCCTACGCAATGGAGCGGGACCAGGCGGAGCGCTTCGAGGAGGCGAATCTTCATCTGCGGGAGCGCGAGCTCGAGCTCGTGCGCGCGAGCGCCATGATGCCGGCGGTGACGGGCCTCTTGCCGGCCGTCGGGCTCGCGCTCGCCCTCTGGATCGGCTTCGGCGAGATCCGCGACGGACGCATGGGAACCGGGGCCCTCTTCTCGTTCACGATCTTCGCCCGCCAGCTCACGTTCCCGACCTTCATCATGGGCTATGCGATCAGTCTGATGCAGCGCGGCGCCTCGGCGATGGAGCGGATCGACGAGATCCTCTCGGTCGAGCCGTCGATCCGCGACGACCCGGGGAGCGTGGCCCTCGACGACATCGCGGGGCGGATCGAGTTCCGCAATCTGTCCTTCCGCTACGACGACGCGACCCGGGCAGCGGCCCTCGACGGCATCACGCTCGAGATTCCGGCGGGCACGACGCTCGGTGTCGTCGGGCCGGTGGGCTCGGGGAAGTCGACGCTTGCGTCGGTGATCCCGCGACTGTTCGAGGTCGCGGACGGACAGCTCTTCATCGACGGCGTCGACATCAATCGCGTGAAGCTCGCGAGCCTGCGGCAGGCGATCGCGATGGTGCCCCAGGATTCGTTCCTGTTCTCGCTGCCGCTGCGCGACAACATCGCCTACGGGCTTCCGGCGGATACGCCGTTCGAGACGATCGTCGCGGCGGCGGAGCGTGCGCAGCTCGCGCGCGACATCGAAGATCTGCCCCGTGGCTACGACACGCTGGTCGGCGAGCGGGGCATCATGCTCTCGGGTGGCCAACGCCAGCGAACGGCCCTCGCGCGCGCGCTCGCCCTCGAGCCTTCGATCCTGATCCTCGACGACACGCTATCCGCCGTCGATGCCGAGACGGAGCGCCGCATCCAGTCGGAGCTCGACCGGTTGTTCGCCGGCCGCACCGTCGTCGTCGTCGCCTCGCGGGTGAACTCGGTCCGCAGGCTCGATCAGATCATCGTGCTCGACGGCGGGCGGATCGTCGAGCGCGGAACCCACTCGCAGCTGATGGCGATGGACGGTCTCTATGCCCGCCTCGCAGTCGAGCAAGAGGAGCAGAGCTCCCGCGAGGATCGCGAGACGGAGCTGCAGCACGGCGCCGCGGTCGGGGAGGGCGCATGAGCCAGCCCGCAAAGACACCCGCCGCCGAGCAATCCCACGAGGAAGAAGAGCTTGGCAAGGCCTACGACGGCAAGCTCCTGCTGCGGCTCTGGCCCTTCGTTCGCCCCTATCGGCGTCAGGTATGGGCGACGCTGCTGCTCTTCTTTCCGATCTTCCTGCTCGAGCTCGCGCCGGCCTGGGTCGTGAAGGTCGGCATGGATCTCGTGCTGCCGGCGGCGACGGCGATCACGGCCGGCGCCGAGGGCGCGGTCGTGATCGCGGGTCTGCCGACCGACTCGATCTCCCACGGGCTGGTCGGCGATGGCTTGATCCGCCTCCAGCACCGGCTGGCCTCGCCCCCCCCTGGAATTCCGGTCGCCGTGTGGCTCGCGTGCATCTACTTCGCGGTGTCGGTGGCGCTCGGGCTCTTGTCCTGGCTCCACCAGGTGATCATGGCGACGACGGGCCAGTACGCGATGTTCGATCTGCGGCGCGCGGTCTTCGACCATATCGAGAAGCTCCACATGAGCTTCTTCGACACGATGCCGGTCGGCCGTCTCGTGACCCGCGCGACCAACGACGTCGAGAACCTGTCGGAGATGTTCTCGCAGGGGCTCGTGGCCCTGGTCACCGACGTGATCAAGATGCTGGGCTTCGCGGCGGTGCTGTTCCTGGTCTCGCCAAGGCTCACCGCGTTCACCTTCGCGATCGTGCCCGTGATGGCGATCGCGGCGTTCGTGTTCCGCTGGAAGGTGCGCGAGGCCTATCGCGCGGTGCGGGTCAAGATCGCCCGGATCAACACCCAGATCCAGGAAACCGTCACCGGCATGAAGGTCGTTCAGCTCTTCAGTCGTGAAGCGCGCAACGCGGCCGATTTCGACCGCATGAACGCGGATCATCGCGACGCCTGGCGCCAGTCGATCCGCTACGACTCGCTGCTCTTCTCGACGATCGAGGTCGCGACGGGGGTCACGATGGCCGTCATCATCGGCGTGGGTACCGGTCTCGCCGAGGCCGGCATCATGTACGTCTTCATCGACTACATGCAGCGCTTCTTCATGCCGCTGCGAGACCTCTCGGCCAAGTACTCGGTCATGCAGTCGGCGATGGCGAGCAGCGAGCGGATCTTCCAGCTCCTCGACACCGAGCCCGGCGTCCGGGACCTCGCCCCGGCAATCCCCGCGACCGATCCTTCCGCCCGGGGCCGCGTCGAGTTCGACCACGTCTGGTTCCGCTATTCAATGTCGGCGTCCAAGTCGGAGTCCGCGCAGGACGACAGCGATTGGATCCTGCGCGACGTCTGCTTCCGGGTCGAGCCGGGGGAGAAGGTCGCGTTCGTCGGGGCGACGGGAGCGGGAAAGACCACGATCATCAAGCTGTTGACGCGCCTCTACGACGTCGACCGGGGCTGCGTGCGGATCGACGGCGTCGACGTACGCGCGTTTCCGCAGCAGGAACTGCGCCGGCGGATCGCGACCGTGCTCCAGGACGTCTTCCTCTTCAGCGGCTCGATCTCGCGCAACATCGCGCTCGGTCGCCGCGATCTCGATGAGCTTTCGGTCCACCGCGCCGCCCGAGCGGTCGAGGCCCACGGCTTCATCGAGCGCCTGCCCTCCGGCTACCAGACGGAGGTCCGAGAGCGGGGCTCGAATTTTTCGACCGGCCAGCGTCAGATCCTCTCGTTCGCCCGGGCGCTCGCTCACGGCGCCCCGGTGCTCGTGCTCGACGAGGCGACGAGCGCGATCGACCCCTCGACGGAGGCCGCGATCCAGCACGGCATCCGCGTGCTGATGGAGGGCAAGACCGCGATCGCGATCGCCCACCGCCTGTCGACGATCCGCGACGTCGACCGCATCTTCGTGCTCGCCGGAGGCCGGATCGTGGAGTCGGGGAGCCACGAGGCGCTGCTTGCCTCGGGTGGGGTCTACGCGCGACTCTACCGGCTGCAGGCCGAGCGGGAAGACGTCGAGACCCCGGCAGCCCGTCCGGCTTGAATGCGCCGACGGTGGCTCGGCCCCCTCCGGAATAGGATCCCCGTTTGTCCCAGCCCGAAGATGCCGTGCAGTGGATCATCAAGAAGTGCTTCCCGCGCTCGTTCGGGATCAAGCGCCGGGCGATGCACGCGTGGAAGTTCGTAACCGCGAAATACGTCGTCGTCTCGTTCCCGAAGAGCGGGCGGACCTGGCTGCGCGCGACGCTCACCTTCTACTACGCCGAGCGTTACGGCCTCGTCGATCCGCCGCTGCTCGAGTACGCGAATCTCCACTCCCTCGACCGCCGGATCCCGAAGATCTATTTCACCCACGACGAGGAGCCGGCGCTCCGGCCCGATGAGCTCGGCCGGGACAAGTCGCCCTATCGCCGCAAGCACGTCCTCTTCGTTTCCCGCGATCCCCGAGACGTCTGTGTCTCGCTCTATTTCCATCGCAGCCACCGCGATCGCGACCTTGATCAGCCGATCTTCGATTTCGCGCGCGGCCAGGCCGGCGGGCTGCGGACGACGATCGAGTTCATGAACATCTGGAGTGAGGCCCTGAAGCAGATCCCCGCTTCGCTCCGGATCTCCTACGAGGCGATGCACGCCGCCCCCGAGGAGACGCTCGCGAAGGTCCTGCGATTCCTCGGCGAGGAGCCCGACGAGCGCGCGATCCGGATCGCCTTCGAACGGTCCCGCTTCGGTCGACTCCAGGCGCTCGAGCGAGCCGGGGCCTTCAGCAGTGGCCGACTCACGGCCGGCGACGCCTCCGAGACGGACTCGTTCAAGGTCCGCCGCGGCAAGGTGGGCGGCTTCACCGACTATTTCGATGCCGACCAGCAATCGCAGCTGAACGAGATGGTCCGCACACACTTATCCTGAATCCCTGAGGAGAGCATCCGAGATGGCCTTATTCGAAGCGATTCCCACGAGCGACGGCCGCCGCCGCTACAACGTCAAGAGCCCCGTCACCCTCGAGTCGATCGGGCAGTTCGACAGCGCCACGGCCGACGAGGTGAGAGCGGCCGTGGCCCGGGCCCGGAAGGCCCAACATGAGTGGGCGACGCGATCCTTCGCCGAACGGGCGGAATTTCTCTGGCGTCTCGTCGACCAGATCGTCGCGCGCCAGGACGACATCATCTCGCTCGTGATCAAGGAGACGGGCAAGCCGCGCAACGAGGCGGTCGCCATGGAGGTGCTGGCGCCCTGCATGCAGATCTCGCACTACGCGAAGCGTGCGGCCACTTATTTGAAGACGACGCATCGCCGGCCGACGGGAGTGATGCGCTTCTCGAAGAGGCTGACGCTGACCTATCAGCCCCTCGGCGTCGTCGGATTGATCACGCCCTGGAACGGTCCCGTCGCGCTGGCAGCGAATCCGCTCGCGCAGGCGCTGATGGCGGGCAATTCGGTGGTCCACAAGCCGAGCGAGGTGACGCCGTTCTCGGCGGTGCTGCTGCACGAGCTGACGGTCGCGGCGGGCTTTCCCGAGAACCTCTACCAGGTCGTCCAGGGCGACGGTCAGACCGGCGCGGCGCTGATCGAAGCGGGCGTCGACAAAGTCTCGTTCACCGGCAGCGTCGCGACCGGCCGCAAGGTCGGTGAGGCGTGTGGTCGCAATCTGATTCCGGTCACGCTCGAGCTCGGCGGCAAGGACGCGATGATCGTCTGCCGCGATGCGGATCTCGACCGCGCGGCGGAAGGCGCGGTGCGCGGATCCTGCTTCAACACCGGGCATTACTGCTGCGGGACGGAGCGCGTCTACGTCCCCGAGGCGATCTATCAGCCCTTCGTCGAGAAGGTGGTCGCGCGGGCGTTGGCCCTGAAGCAGACCGACAAGGGCGAGTCGGACGTCGGCGCGATCTTCTGGGACAAGCAGATGGACATCATCGAGGCCCACATGGCGGATGCGAAGGCCAGGGGCGCGAAGGTCCTGGTCGGCGGCGAACGGGATCGAAAGCTCTCGGGCTATTTCTTTCCACCCACGGTGGTGGTGGACGTCGATCACGAAATGGATCTGATGAAGAAGGAGACCTTCGGTCCGATCGTCGCAATCCAGAAGGTGCGCGACGAGGAGGAGGGGCTCCTGCTGGCGAACGATTCCGAATACGGCCTCTCGGGCAACGTCTGGACGAAGGACCTCGCCCGGGGCGAGGCGATCGCGGCGCGCATGCAGACGGGGAGCGTCAGCGTGAACGACATCGCCGTGACCTACGGCATCCCCGAAGCACCCTTCGGCGGGGTCAAGGCAAGCGGGGTCGGGCAGGTCAACGGCGAGCTCGGCATCCGGGGCTACTGCCACCTCCATTCGGTCATCGTGGACACGACGAAGAAGGCGCAGGGCGGCTATCCCTATACGATCGAGAAGGCGGACGGGCTGCAGAAGCTGGTGAAGAACGTATTCGGCAACCGCTGGCTGCGGAGGCTCTTTGTTTGAGGGGTCGTGTGACGGCGGGCGGCCGATTCGGGGGTCCGTCCTGCTTGGCAGGACGGGACCGCCGTGGTACCAACTTGGCACCCCCTGAATCGTCCTGGCGGTCGCCGAGCAAGCCCTCGTCGACCTGTGAGATCCCCGCTCGAGACTGCCGAATCGAAGAAAACAGTCTCGAAACCTGGCTGGTGTGATCCGATTCCGGGCGGCTGTCGTCTAGAGTCTCGGGTGAATTGCCGCGCCACGGTCGTCGATTGGGGAACCCTCGGATCCAGGCCGAGCTCAGGGGTCGCAAG
>JANNQH010000275.1:0-3900 GCA_031400655.1 Deltaproteobacteria bacterium
GAAGGGATTGAAGGTGTCGAAGGAGGCGAGCAAGCCCGCCGGCCGCGCGAGGACCTGGGGCACCAGCCGCGCCCCCGCCGCATTGGCGCTGGCGCTCCGGACGAGCATCTCGCGCCACTGCTCGGGATTCGCGTGGACCTGTACCGTCGAGAACGTGAAGGCCGCCCCCGTCGCGAGGCTGATCTCGCGGTAGAGCTCGACGTCGCGCAGCGGCCCGTCCGTGTCCTCCCCCATCGAGCCGGCGGGCACCGACTGCACGAGGGCACCCCCACCGTCGATCACCGCCTGCGCCAGCGCCTGCAGCTCCTCGCGATCCGCAAAGGTTCCGGGGACCGGGTCGCCGTGAATGGAAGTATGCAGCGGAAGTCGATTGGTGGAGAACGCGAGCGCCCCCGCCCGAATCCCCTCGCGCACCATCTTCGCCATCAGCTCGAGATCGGCCGCCGTCGCGCGTTCCTGGTCGGCGCCGCGCTTGCCCATCGCGTAGACGCGCAGCGCGCCATGCGGAATCTGTGTCCCGATGTCGATCGTCCGCGGCAGCCGCTCGAGGGCGTCGAGATATTCGGGGAAGGTCTCCCACTCCCAGCGGATGCCCTCGTGGAGCGCCGTCCCCGGAATGTCCTCGACGCCTTCCATCAATTCGACGAGCCATGTGCGCTCGCTCGGCTTCGCCGGCGCGAAGCCGACGCCGCAATTGCCCATGATGATGGTGGTGACGCCGTGCCATGAAGAAGGGGCGAGAATCGGATCCCAGGTGACCTGGCCGTCGTAATGCGTGTGAGGATCGACGAAGCCCGGCGTGAGGACGCGGCCAGCGGCTTCGATGACTTCGGATGAGCCACGCGAGAGCGTCCCCGCGTCGGCGATCTCGGCGATGCGGCCCCCCGAGCAGCGCACGTCGGCCATGCGGGCCGGGGCGCCAGTACCATCGACGAGTCGGGCATTGCGGATCAAGAGGTCGGACATCGGGGATCCTCCAGACTGGCTTCGATGGATCGCAGGCTAGCGAATTGGAGTGGCTCGCACGGGGTCGCCAGTGAGACGCAACCCGATGGCACAGGGCCCCGCGCTCGGCGAAACTGCCTCGTCTCGAGAGGCGGCGCGTCGTTGACCGCAGCCCGAACGGAGTCGATCGCCGTGTCCGTCCCTATTTCCAGCGGTCCAGTCGGCGGTTCGCGCCCGATCCGCAGCGCCTTCCTCGTCGGCGCACCGCGCTGCGGTACGACCTTCCTCGCCAAAATCCTCGCCCGCCACCCGGACGTCTGCTTCTCGAAGCCGAAGGAGAGCCATTTCTTCGTGAGGGATTGGCGCGACGTCCCGCCTGAGTGCTGGCGGGAAGAATTCCTGCGGCGTTATTTTGCAGAGCTCGCCCCCGACCATGAGCTTCTCATCGAAGCCTCTCCACTCCAGCTCCGCGATCCGAAGGCGATCAATCGTCTCCTCCAATTCGATCCCGAAACGCGTTTCGTCGTTGCGCTGCGAAACCCGATCGAGATGATCCACTCCTTCCACGCGCGCCTCGTCTACCTGCTCGACGAGGACGAGCCCGACTTCGAGCGCGCCTGGGCCCTGCAAGCAGCACGGGCCCTGGGCAAACGATTGCCGAGACGCTGTCGCGACGCCGCGTCGCTCCAGTACCGCGCGATGGCGAGCCTCGGTACGCAGCTCGCACGATTGATCGAGCAAGTCGGGCGAAAGCGCATTCACGTCGTCGTGTTTGACGACGTCACCACAGACCCGGCCAAGGTCTACCGCGCGCTGCTCGAATTCCTCAACCTGCCCGACGACGGACGGACGCGCTTCTCCCGAAAGAACACGAACCGGGAATTCCGGCACGCCTGGGCGCAGGCGTGGGTGACGAATCCACCGCGCTGGGTGATGGCATGGCTCGAGGCACGGCAGCGCAAGGGAAAGCCGCGGCCGGAATGGGCCCGCGAAATACGCCGCCGCCTCAAACGCTGGAATACGCGGCGCGCGAAACGAGCGCCGCTATCGCCGCCGGTGCGCGAGCGACTGCGTGGAGAGCTCGCGGGGGAGATCGAGAAGCTCGAAGGGCTATTGGGGCGGGACCTGTCGCGCTGGCGCTGATCATGGATCGCGAAGAAGAACGCTCCGACGAATCAGCCGACGAATCCCTCCGCGATGGGCATCTCCCAATTGGACAGCCTGAACAAGGAGACGTCGAACAGCTGAGTCCACACTCTCGCCGTCGCCAGCATGATTGCGAGCTGCGCCCCGTTCAGCAGCGCCGCACGCAGATACCAACCCCGAACCCTTGGCAATCTCCGCCCCGGAAACATTCGCTCCAACACAAAGAAGATCACCGTCGCCGCAACGACGAGGATGCTGGGTAGAGTCATGATCTCCTACGAATCACTGACGAGCCCCATCCCCACCCTCTTCGCCAATTCCTCGTGGTACCGCCTGAGCAACGCCTCGCTCCGGCCGAACACCAACCGAAACCCCGGTGGCGCATTCTCGAGACTTCGCTGCGCCGCCGGCGCAATCCGATAGTCCTCATTCGCCACGATCTCGAGCACGGCCCCATGCATCGCCGCCACGTCGGCCAGCGACGCGGCATCAGAACCAGAACGCCGATAGGTCGTCGCCAGCGTGATCGCCTCCCCGACCGACGCCCCCGGAAAAAGCCGGAACATCGAGACGACCGGCGTATGGCCGTCGAGGGCGTGGGTGAACGCGAAGGTCGTGTTCGGAAAGATCGAGTGCACCGCCTGGTAGCTCATCTCCGGCCACTCGCTCTCGGGCTTGTCGAGCAGCACCTCGTAGTCGCGGCCCGCGCCGCTGTAGCGCTGGTGCAGTCCGTAGTGATCGAAGATCGCGACCTGCGGGTAGAGGTTCCTCGAAAGGGAATCTCGGTGAAGTACCGCGACGTGGTAGACCTCGCAGAACGTGTCGTACGCGAGCTTCCAGTTCGAGGCGACCGGCAGCACGTCTTCCCTCACCCGCTCGAGGGAGCCGAGCTCCAGCGCAGCAAAGAGCGGGGCGGCCGCGCCGAGAAAATCGACGACGTCGATCTCCTCGTCGCCGGGCCGCGCACGCACGAAGATCATGCCGCCCCACTCGCCGACCGGGACGCGCACGAGGCGGCGGCCCGCGCGGTCGATGCCCTCGAAGGCTTGCGCGACCGGCATGCCCTGGAGCTCGCCTTCGAGGTCGAAGGTCCAGGCATGAAAGGGACACGTGAGCCGGCGCGTCGGCTCGCAGTCGTTCACGAGGCGCGAGCCGCGATGGGTGCAGAGATTGAGAAAGGCGCGCAGGCGGCGGTCCTCACCCCGGATGATCACGATCGGCGGTCCCGCGGCATCGAAGAGAATGCGGTCGCCCGGCCTCGCGAGCTCGCCGGAAAAGCCGACGAGCAGCGGCGTGTCGCGGAAGATGTGCTGGCGCTCGGCTTCGAAGCGGACGGGGTCGATGTAGGTCTTCGCCGGGATCTCGACGGGGGCGGGGTCGAGATCAGTCAGATCGCCCGAGCGGATGTGTTCGACCAGACGGCGCTGCATCGAGCGCCATTCAGCCTTCAGGTCGAGGGCCTTCGGCTCACACGGCGTTCGCATCGGCAGCCTTCCTCTTCGATCTTCAGCGCCGGATGAATCGTTCGCCGAACGCCCCGATCGCATCGATCTTGGCACCGAGCGACGCAGCGCTTCGATCGCCGTAGGGCCAGGCCGAGCCCATGGTCGATGTGACACCGCGTCGTGCGAGACCGGCGTAGAGCGCCTCGTCGGGCGCCGCGTTGGGAATCACGAAGACCTCGAAGTCCGCCTTCGCCTCCCCCGTCGCGTCGCGCTGGCGCGCGAGGCGCTTCTGCAGGTCTTCGAGCAGCGCATGGATTTCGGGCAGGTCGTAGTTCATCCCGAGCCAGCCATCCTGGCGAACGGC
>JANNQH010000276.1:0-2215 GCA_031400655.1 Deltaproteobacteria bacterium
CCGGTCCCGGCCGCGGCGGCGCCCGCACGCTCGGCGCGCTCGACCGCTCAGCAGGCACAGCCGGGGCGCGGCGGCCGCGGCGCGGCCCGCAGCTATCGGATTCCGGTCGAGCGGGCGGGGAACGTGATGATCGTGCAGGTCCGCCTCAACGATCAGGTGACGGCGCCCTTCCAGCTCGACACCGGCGCTTCGGACGTCGTGATTCCGCGCTGGGTTGCGGACGAGCTGGATCTCGAGCTCACGGGCTCGCGGACGGGGATCTACGGGACGGCGAACGGCGTAGTGCAACAGCCGCTGGTGACGCTCGCGAGTGTCGATCTCGGCGGCGCCCGGGCCGAGAACGTTCCGGCGACCGTCAGCGCGTCGATGTCCCACGGCCTGCTCGGACTCTCCTTCTTCAATCACTTCCGATACGACTTCGATCCGGTGGCGGGGGTCGTGACGCTCACGCCCAACGGCCTGGTCGAAGCGGGCGTGATCAAGGCGGGCCGCACCGAAGCCCAGTGGCGCGGTCAGTTCGCCCAGCTCGCCGGCCGGCGCGAGGCGATCGAGAACGAGCTCGAGCGGATCAATCCCAACTGGACCGTGCGGCGCGACGAGCTCGAGTCCTTCCTCGCCGAGAACGACCGTCAGCTGGAAGTGCTCGAGGCCGAGGCCGACGATGCGCACGTCCCGATGGCCTGGCGCGACTGAGCCCTCGCTCGGGGCCGCCGGCTCTGCCTGACCCTGGAATTGCCCAGAGAGGGTAATCGGCTTCCGCAGCCACCCGGGGACCCGCTGCCGAAAGGCCCTTCGTCCACCGGCAACGCGGCGAGAGGCGGATTCTGCGCCCCTGGGTCGCGGCTCCGGTCGCCCGTCGTCGGAAGCTGCGTGGCACCGATCTTGCTCCCTTGGCCGTCAGGTGAATCGCGCCGGCAGGGGGTGCGACAGCGGCGGCGGCCCGGAGCGGGCCGAGCGCGGGGATGCTCGGGAATGGAACTTCGCTCGATCTGGCGGCGCTTATGGAAGGGGAAGGCCAACCGCGCACCCGAGCGGAAGGAGCCGGTTCGCCTGGATCCCCGGCAGCTCGGGGAATGGGAGCGGCGGATCGAGGCCGCGGGCGTGGCGCGGGAGTGGGCCGTCCGACTGGCACCGAGCCTGGCCGAATCCCAGCGTGAGCTCGGCCGCAGTACAGCGCCGGCCCTGATCCGCGGCGCAGCCCTCGCGATGGCGGTTCAGGCCGAGACCCAGATCCAGGTCGATCGCAATCTGCGCGACGTGCGCGAAGTCGAACGGCTGCTCGGCGCGTTCACGGGCGAGCTCGAAAAGCTCGACGAGGTGCTCGAAGTGCTGTCGGCCTACGCCCAGCGTATGCGTCCGCAGAATCCCGTCGGCTCACCGCCCCGCCGCATGCTCCACTGAGCCTCGTCCGCGAGCGCACCCTGTTCGTTCACATCGCGTGATCCCCGATCCTCGTCGGGCCCGCGCCCGGCGCACTCGGCATGTTCGACCTCGCGTCGATGCGCCCGGCTCGAATCGTCGCCGAGGTCGGTGCGATCCCGGGCGTGCGCGCGTGCGAGGACGGCGATCTCTGCGTGCGTCGACTGCTGTGGCTCCTGATGCTCGTCCTGATCTCGCACGCCGCCGGCATCGTCTGGGCCGATCGCGGCGGATTCATGCCGGCGTCGCTCGGGCTCTTGTCGGCCTTGTCGCTGAGCGCGCTCGGGCTGGTGCTGGCCGGGCTGCTCAGCGCGCGCGCGTTTCATTCGCCGCAGGCAGCAGGTCGACTTTTGGTGATACCCCCGGACGCCTGGCGGGTCGCAGCGCTGATCGCCCTCGCCCTCCTGGCGTTCGCCCTGGGCCATGCAGCACTTCGGCGCGAGCTCGATCGAGCCCGCTCCGGTCGCCAGCTCGCCGAGGGGCTGGCGGCGACAACGATCCGGCTGGTCGATGCCCGCGTGCATGCGCGCCGCGCGACAGGCTTCGGCGAAGAGATCGAGCTCTGGGACGTGCGAGGTCGGCCGGGCGAGGGGGCGGTGCCCGAGAGGTTGATTCTCGTGCTGGAGACGGGTCGGGGGATGCCGGGCGCAGTCTTCCGCTCCCGGGCCGAGCAGCTGCTCTGGCCGGGGACGGAGGTCCGGCTCGGGGTGCGGATCCGTCCGCTTCATCCCCCGCGCAATCCGGGCACTGCCGACCGCGAGCATGCGCTCGCCCGCCGCGGCATCGCGGCGCGCGC
>JANNQH010000277.1:0-11029 GCA_031400655.1 Deltaproteobacteria bacterium
TGCTCCAGCCGGGCAAAATCCACCAGTGCCCGATCGGTCTCGAGACGAAGCCCGCTCAAGCGCTGTCCGTCTCGGGTCTAAATCGGCTTCGTGCGGGATCTCCGTCGGCCTCGGCTAGGCTCGCGCGTCCCTTGCCCAGCTTGCGCCCCCTTACCCCGGAGAGAGTTCGATGAGCGTTCGCCCGGATGCGCCGTCTCAGGTGCTCGACCGACTGTTCGAAGTCATCGAGAGCCGCCGTGCGGAGCGACCGACCGGCAGCTATGTCGTGTCGCTCCTCGAGGGTGGCCTGCCGGTGATCACGGAGAAGGTCCGCGAAGAAGCGGACGAGGTCGTGCGCGCGGCCCTCGGCGAGAGCGACGAGGCGCTCGCCCACGAGGTGGCCGATCTGGTGTTCCACGTATTCGTCCTGCTGGCGGCGCGCGGGATCGAGCCCGACGCGACCTATCGCGAGCTCGCGCGGCGCTTCGGCATTGGCGGCCTCGCGGAGAAGACGTCCCGACAGCAGGGCGCGCAGCCCCCGACGGGAGGAGAAGGCGAGTGATTCCCGAGGAAACCCTGCGCATCGCGGTGCCGTCGAAGGGGCGTCTGCGTGATCCCTCCCTCGCATTGCTCGAACGGGCGGGGCTTCGCTTCCGGGTCTCGGGACGGCGGCTCTTCAGCGTCTGCAGCGAGACCGGCAGCCGCATCATCTTCACGAACGCCGCCGACATCCCCGTGCTCGTCGCCGAGGGCGTCGTCGATCTCGGGATCACGGGGAGCGATCAGGTGCTCGAGAAGGCGGCCCGTGTCCTCGAGCATCGAAAGCTCGGATTCGGCCGCTGTCGCTTGTCGGTCGCGGTCCATAAGGACGCGCCGTATCGCCAGGCCTCGGATCTCGCCGGCCGTGTCGTCGGCGCGAAGTTCGTGCGGCTCGCGCGGCATTATTTCGAGAGCCGCGGCGTGGCAAACGTCCATGTGATCGAGATCCAGGGCGCCGTCGAGGTGATGGTCCTGCTCGGGATGGTCGACGCGATCGTGGAGATCGTGGAGACGGGCAACAGCCTGCTCGAGAACGATCTCGTCGAGCTCGACCGCGTGCTCGACGCCGAGGCCGTGTTGATCGGGCGGACGCAGCCCCGCGACCCGTCGCTCTCGGACCAGCTGTTGCGGCGGATCGACGGTGTGCTCGCCGCGGCTCGCTACACGCTGATCGAGTACAACTGTCCCTCCGCCCGGATCGAAGAGGCCTCGAAGATCACGCCGGGCTTCTCGTCCCCGACGATCGCCCGACTCCAGGATCCGGCCTGGCTCGCAGTGAAGGTGCTGGTCGAGAAGGTGCAGACCCAGCGTGTGATCGACGCCCTCGAGGCGATCGGCTGCGTTGCGATCCTCGAGACCGAGCTGCGCCACGCCCGACTCTAAGAGCGGTTGGCCCCGGGCTCAGCGAGATCCTGGCGATCGCGTTGGTTTCCATCTCAGGCATTTTCCTGATCACGCTCCCGGTCAATCCCGGATCGGTCTGCACTCTTTTTACCGGTACGTACGATTCTCGGTCATGCATTTTCAAATCCCACCGAACGAGTCTCCAGGGTTACCGGCATTCAGTGCCTCCAGAGGAGACCCGAGATGGCCAGGATTCTCTTGATCGACGATCAGCGGGTTTTCCTCGATCGTGCCCGTACGCTGCTGCGCGCTGAGGGCCACGATCTGGTCGAAGCCAGCGACGCCCTCGCGGGCCTCCATCGCGCCGTCGAAGACGCCCCGGCCTGTGTCGTGGTCGACCTCGACCTGACGGGCCTCGACGGCCTCGAGATCTGCCGTCAGCTCGCGCGGTCGGACACGACCCGCCCGATCGCCGTCGTCGTCTGGGGTGCGGCGAGCGCGGACCAGGCAGGGCCCCTGGCGCGCGAGGCCGGCGCCTTCGCCTATGTCGATCGCAACCGCACCCCCGCCGCCCTGCGCGGGGTCGTACGGCGAGCGCTCAGCAAAGGAAGTCTGGCGGCAGCCCCCGCCGCGCAGCCCGGTCGGCGGTGCGCCGAGTCGATCGTCCGCTCGCCACTCAGCCTCCCGGGTCGTGCTTCACGGGCGGCCCACAGCGATCCCGCGATGACGAGCACCCCGCCGGCGAGGCTCGTCGCATCCGGCCATTCGCCGAACACCAGCACGCCGAAGATCGCCGCGAACACGACCTGCAGATAGGAGAGCGAGGTCGCCTGGGAGGCGGGCGTGCGGTTGCGATCGACGTAGTCATCACGCTGAAGGCAAAGGCGGAGAGGAAGATCGCGGCGACTCCGGGCGGCTTGTTCCTCGCTTCGAGGCCGTGGGCGTGGCCGCCGCAAGCCCTTGAGCTCGGGTCGCGCGAGCTTGTCATGCTTTGGCCGGCTGCGCCCGCTGCGGGTAGACTCAGACTTCGTTGCGCGGTTCATTCGACGCGCGAGCATGACTTTGGAGCCCCATGCGCGGCCTGTCTCCGAGCATTCGCTGGCTTCGCGACATGGTCGCGATTCCCTCCGTCAATCCGATGGGGCGCGAGGACCTGCCGGCTGCGATCGTGGGCGAGCAGCGAGTCGCCGAGTTCGTCGGGAATGCTCTCTCGCGCCTCGGGCTCGACGTGGCCCTGGTCGGGAATCCGGGCCGCCAGAGCGTTCTCGCCGAGGCGCGCGTCGGCCCCGACGCCGAGACGATCCTCATCGCGAGTCACCTCGACACCGTGCCGGTCGACGGCATGCAGATCGATCCCTTCGATCCCGTGATCCGGGACGAACGACTCTACGGGCGCGGCTCATGTGACACCAAGTCCGGTATGGCGGCGCTGCTCGAAGCGGTCGAGCGGGTGCTCGAGCGCGGGACCCTGCGGCGCAACCTGATCGTGGTCGGCGAAGCCGACGAAGAGCACCGCAGCGCAGGCGTCTACGACGTCCTGGCCTCGCTCGGGGGGCGGCGGCCCGATTGGGCCCTCGCGACCGAGCCGACCGGGTTGCGCTTGATCCATGCCCACAAGGGCGTCGTCCACGCCCGCGTGCGCGCCCGTGGCCGTGCCTGCCATAGCTCCGACCCCTCCGCGGGCCGCAATGCGATCGTGCTGCTCGCCCGGGCGATCCTTGCGATCGAGGCGAGTGCCGCGGTCTTTCTCGAGCGGCCGCATCCCGACCTCGGGCCGGCGACGCTCTCGATCGGCGTGGTGCGAGGCGGCCAGGCGCCGAACATCGTGCCCGACGACGCCTGGCTCTGGGTGGACCGTCGAACGCTGCCCTCCGAGGGGCACGAGTCAGTGCAGCGCGAGCTCGAAGCCGTGCTCGCCCGGGCGGGGCTCGCGGGCGAAGTGGTGATCGATTCCTGTCGGGAAGAGAAGCCGCCGCTCGGGAACGCGGCCGACGCGGCGCCGGTGCGCGCGGTCGGGCAGGCGCTCACCTCTCTTGACCTTCCGGCCGAGCGGGCGCCGGTGGCCTTCGGGACCGATGCGGGCGTCTTCTCACGCGAAGGGATCGCCAGCGTCGTGATCGGCCCGGGCTCGATCGAGCTGGCCCACACCGCGAACGAGTTCGTGCCGATCGGCGAGGTCGAGACGATGGCCCGGATCTTCGAGCGACTGCTCGAGACCCCGGGCGCGCGCTGACGAGACGCCCGCCCGCGCGCGAGCTAGTGGATCGTGACGCGCACCGGAATCCAGCGGTCGATGATCTTCTCGATCTCGCCATCGCGCTGCCAGGCGTCGACGGCCGCGTCGAGCAAGGACGCGAGCGCCGCGTCGTCTCGGCGAACGGCCCAGGCGAGCTCTTCCTGCGTGAGACGCTGGTAGAGGCCGTGGAGATCGCGCTGCTGCAGGTCGCCGGCGATCCGCCAGACCGTCGGCGCGTCGTGGACGAAGTAGTCGATGCGACCGGCCCGCAGGCTGCGCAGTCCCGAATCGACGTCGTCGAAGCCGAAGCTCGTGGCCCGGGTGAGCTCGGTCGCGACGAAACGCTCGCCGCTGGTGCCGTGCTCGTAGCCGACGCGCGCGCCGGTGCGCCGGATCGTGTGGATCCGGCCGAAGCGGCCGAGGTCCGCGGAGCGGATCAGGGCCAGCTGGCCCGACTCCATGTAGGGCGCGGCGAAGCGGACGCGATCGGCCCGCTCAGGGGTGATGGACAGGCCGCTCATCACGACGTCGACCTGGCCGCGCTCGAGGGCCTCGAGGAGCGCCTCGCCTGCGAAGCGTTCGAATACGATGCGGCGCCCGAGGCGCTCACCCAGACCACGGGCCAGGTCGGCCTCGATCCCCACGATCTCGCCGTCCTGGTCGAAGACCATCGGCGGATACGTCGGGTCGACAGCGACCCGCAACGCGCGGCCGCGCGGAACGTCGTTGGACGCGCAGCTGGCGAGGCAAGCCAAAGCGATGAGCACGAGGACGAGGCGGGCGGGAGATCTGAGAGCGAACGGCTTCACGAGGACTCCCAAGCGTGCTCGCAAGCTACTGCCTTGCACCGGGAAGCGTCAATTCCTACTTTGCGCAGCCGGCCAATCCGGGGGGCAAAAAACGAGCTCCGAAGGCGAGCTCCGGAAAGCTCGCGGAAGAGGGCGCCTTTATGGGTGATGCGAAGCCGAAGTCGATCCTGCGCAGCGCCTACCGCCCCCCCGACTACCGGATCGATTCCGTCGACCTCGCCTTCGATCTCGGCGATACGGGAACCCTGGTCGAGGCCCGGCTCGCGCTGTGCCGGACCCGGAATGGCGAGGGCCGGCCTGTGCCGCTCGTGCTCGACGGCGAGGACCTCGAGCTCCTCGCGATCGAGATCGACGGACGCGCTCTGGCCTCCAGCGAGTATCAGATCGAAGACGACCAACTGACGATCTTCGATCCTCCCAATCCTTCCGAGGGGCGCTTCGAGCTGCGGACCCGGGTAAGCATCCACCCCGAGACGAATACGCGCCTCTCCGGCCTCTACAAGAGCAGCGGGAATTTTTGCACCCAGTGCGAGGCGATGGGCTTCCGGCGGATCACCTTCTTCCTCGACCGACCCGACGTGATGGCGCGCTATTCGGTCACGATCGAGGCCGATGCAGTGAAGTATCCGGTGCTGCTCTCGAACGGCAATCGGATCGCCGAGGAGCAGCTTCCGGGTGGCCGGCAGCGCGTCCGGTGGCAGGATCCGTTTCCCAAGCCCAGCTATCTGTTCGCCCTCGTCGCCGGCGATCTGCGCTGTCACGCCGGCAATTTCGTGACCCGCTCGGGACGCCGCGTACGCCTCGAGATCTGGGTCGAGCCCCAGAACATCGACCGCTGCGAGCACGCGCTGCGCTCCCTCGAGCGGGCGATGCGCTGGGACGAGGAGCGCTTCGGCCGGGAATACGATCTCGACGTCTACATGATCGTCGCCGTGAACGACTTCAATATGGGGGCGATGGAGAACAAGGGGCTCAACGTCTTCAATTCGAAGTTCGTGCTGGCGCGGCCTGAGACCGCGACCGACGACGACTACGAAGGCATCGAGACCGTGATCGCCCACGAGTATTTCCACAACTGGACCGGCAACCGCGTCACCTGCCGCGACTGGTTCCAGCTGACGCTCAAAGAGGGCCTCACGGTCTACCGCGACCAGCGCTTCAGCGAAGACATGCGCTCCCGGGCGGTCGAGCGCATCGACGGCGTGAAGCAATTGCGGGCGCGCCAGTTCTCCGAGGACGAAGGGCCGATGGCCCATCCGATTCGGCCCGAGTCCTACATCTCGATGGACAATTTCTATACGGCGACCGTCTACGAAAAGGGCGCCGAAGTGATTCGCATGCTCGCGACCCTCGTGGGCGACGACGGGTTTCGCAAGGGCATGGATCGCTATTTCGAGCGCCACGACGGCGAGGCCGTGACCTGCGACGATTTCCGGGCGGCGATTGCCGACGCAAACGGGCGGGACCTCGCGCAGTTCGAGCGCTGGTACCTCCAGGCCGGGACACCGCGACTGCGCGCGCGGGGCGACTACGACGCGGCGCGCCAGCGCTACACGCTCGAGCTCGCCCAGGACTACCCGGCGACGACCTTCGAGATCGCGGGCGCGACCGAGCGCAGGCCGCTCCACCTGCCGGTCTCCGTGGGTCTACTCGGGTCCGGCGGGCGCGAGCTCGCGCTCAGGCTCGCGGGCGAGGAGCAGGGCAGGGCGGACGAGACGACCCGCGTGCTCGAGCTCCGGGATGCACGGGCGACGTTCGTCTTCGAGGCTGTGGCCGAGCAGCCGGTGGCCTCGATCCTGCGCGGCTTCTCCGCGCCAGTCCGGCTCGAGATCGAGCGCAGCCCCGAGGATCTCGCGTTCCTGATGGCCCACGACGGCGATCCCTTCAACCGCTGGGACGCCGGCGAGAAGCTGGCCCTCTCGCTGCTCGTGGCCGCCGTCGGGTCACCGGTGGGCTTCGAGCAGAGCGCGGGGATCGCCCGCTATGCGGAGGCCTGGGCGCGCGTGCTGGTCGACGAGTCGCTCGACGGCTCGCTGCGGGCGCTCGCGATCACGTTGCCCTCCGAGCGGGTGATCGCCCAGGAGCTGCCGGTGATCGATCCCGATGCGATCCACGACGTGCGCGAGCGGCTGGGCCGCTGGCTCGCCGGGGTCCAGGGCGATGCGCTCTGGTCGCTCTACCGGGCGCTCGCGCCGAGCGGGCCCTACCGCCACGAGCGAGATCAGATCGATCGCCGGCGGCTGCGAGGCGCCGTGCTCCGCTTCCTCACCTGGACGGGCGGCGAGCAGGCGATCCAGACCGCTTACGCCCAGTACGCCGAGGCCGACAACATGACGGACGCACAGGGCGCGCTCGCGGTCCTCGCCGACCACGGCCATCCCCGGCGCGACCAGGCCTTCGAACATTTTCACGCCCGCTGGCGCCACGATCCGCTGGTGCTCGACAAGTGGTTCACGATCCAGGCGACCTCGAGCTGTCCCGATGCCCTCGAACGCGTGCGAGCTCTCGCGCGCCATCCGGATTTCAACATGGGCAATCCCAATCGCGTGCGCGCGCTCGTGGGGGCATTCTCGTCGGCGAACGCCGTGCGCTTCCACGATCTCTCGGGTGGGGGCTATGCGTTCCTGGCCGATGCGGTGATCGAGCTCGATGGCCGCAATCCCCAGCTCGCCTCGCGGCTGGTCTCGGCTTTCAACGATTGGCGGCGCTACGGCGAGGCGCGCCAGCGCCTGCTGCAGGCCGAGCTCGAGCGGATCGCCGGCCAGAAGACGCTCTCGAAGGACGTCTACGAAATCGTGAGCCGCGCGCTGTCGCGTTAGTCCGCTCGGCGGAGATGAAGGAATCCAGATGAAGGGACTCAACCCGGGACAGCCGATCCTGATGGCCAAGGATCTCGGGCGCCGCTTCGGCGATCGCACGATCCTCTCCGGCGCGTCGTTCAGCCTCGCGCCCGGCGATCGCGTGGGCATGCTCGGCGTCAACGGCGTCGGTAAATCGACGCTGATGCGGATCATCGCGCGCCGCGATCGCGAGTACGACGGACAGCTCGTGATCGCGAAGGGTGCGACCGTCGGCTACGTCTCGCAGGAGCCCGAGCTCGAGTTCGACAAGAGCGTGCGCGAGAACGTGGAGGAATCCGTCCGCGAGATCCGCGACCTGCTCGCGCGCTACGACCGGATCCTGAAGTCCTGGGAAGATCCCGACGTCGTGTCCGATGAGGACAAGACGAACGCTCTGCTCGCCGAGCAGGGCGAGGTCCAGGAAGCCCTCGAGCACCGCGACGCGATGGATCCGGCGGCCCTCGACGCACGCATCGCGGCGGCCATGGACGCGCTCGGCCTTCCGCCGGGCGACCGGATCGTGCGCACGCTCTCGGGCGGCGAGCGACGGCGCGTTTCGCTCTGCAAGGAATTGCTCGCCCATCCCGACATCCTGATGCTCGACGAGCCGACGAATCATCTCGATGCCGACACCGTGGCCTGGCTCGAGACATTCCTGGCGAACTATTCGGGGACCTACGTCCTCGTGACCCATGACCGCTATTTCCTCGACCGGGTAGCGACGCGCATGCTCGAGGTGACCCAGGGCGCGGTTCGTGCCTACGAGGGCAACTACTCCGATTTCCTCGCGGCGAAGGAGAAGCAGCAGGATGTGCAGGACCGAACCGATGCCAATCTGCTGAAGGCGGTCGCGCGCGAGCTCGAGTGGATCCGCTCGACGCCCCAGGCGCGTCGTACGAAATCGAAGGCACGGATCACGGCCTACGATGACCTCGTCGAGAAGGCGAGCAAGATCCAACCCGCCGAAGAACTCGAGCTGCGCATTCCCTTCGGTCCGCGGCTGGGCAGCAAGGTCGTGACGCTGCGGGGAGTGAGCAAGGCATACGGGGACAGGGTGCTGCTCTCGGATTTCGATTTCGACATGCCGCCCGGCGCGATCGTAGGCGTCACGGGCGCGAACGGCCTTGGCAAGACGACCTTCGCGAACATGCTGGTCGGCCGCGAGCAGCCGGATTCGGGCACGATCGAGGTCGGTGAGAACACGCATTTCTGTTATGTCGACCAGACGCGCCAATCGCTGCGGGACGAGCTCACGGTCTACGAGGAGGTCGCCGACGGATCCGACGTGATCCTCTACGGCGAGAAGGCCTTGTCCGTCCGGCACTATCTGGCCCGCTTCCTGTTCAGTGGCTCGATCCAGCAGACGCCGGTCGGGCGCCTCTCGGGCGGCGAGCGCAATCGCCTACAGCTGGCCAAGTTCCTGCGCCACCCGTCGAATTTCATCATCCTCGACGAGCCGACCAACGACCTCGACCTGATGACGCTGCGGGTGCTCGAGGAGTCGCTGACGGCCTTCCCGGGCTGCGCCATCGTGATCACCCACGACCGTTATTTCCTGGACCGGGTGGCGACCCATATCCTCGCGTTCGAGGGTGATGCGGTGGTCGAGTTCGTGCCCGGGGCCTGGGACGCCTACACCGAGTATCGGGAGAAGAAGCTCGCCGAGACGGGCGGGACCCGGTCCCAGAAGTTCAAGCACAGAAAGATCGGCCGGGTCTAGCCTCGAACGCTTGACAAGTCCCGGCCACGCGCCGACCTCACCCGCACTCGCCGGACCGGTCGAGCATGAGGTGGGGAAATGCAGTTCGACAAGCTCACGATCAAAAGCCGGGAGGCGGTTCAGAAGGCGCAATCCCAGTGCGGCGAGCGGGGTCACCAGAACCTCGAGGCGGCCCATCTCTTATTTGCGCTGCTGGCGCAGCCTGAGGGCAGTACGGTGCCGATGCTGCAGAAGCTCGGCGTCTCCCTCGACGCCCTGCGCGCCGAGGTCGAGAAGGTCCTGAAGCAGATCCCGAAGGTCTCGGGAGGCGCCCAGCCCCAGATCAGTGGCAATTTGAACCGCATCCTCCAGGCCGCCTTCCAGGAGGCGGAGGGGATGAAGGACGAATATGTCTCGACCGAGCACCTCCTGCTCGCGATGGCGAAGGACCAGAGCGACGCCGTCGGCCGCATCCTGCGTGGCGCCGGGGCCTCGGCCGAAGCGCTCCTCCAGGCGCTCGCCACGGTCCGAGGCCAGTCGCGCATCACGGACGAAGACCCCGAATCGAAGTACCAGGCCCTCGGGAAGTTCGGCACCGACCTGACCGAGCGGGCGCGCCTGGGGAAGCTCGACCCCGTGATCGGCCGCGACGAGGAGATCCGCCGTGTGATCCAGGTGCTTTCGCGCCGGAGCAAGAACAATCCGGTGTTGATCGGCGAGCCCGGCGTAGGCAAGACGGCGATCGCCGAGGGACTCGCCCAGCGCGTGATCGCCGGGGATGTCCCCGAGACGTTGAAGAACCGGCGCGTGATCTCCCTCGACATCGGCTCGCTGATCGCCGGCGCGAAGTACCGCGGCGAGTTCGAGGACCGCTTGAAGGCCGTCCTGCGCGAGGTCTCCGAGGCGAACGGCCAGATCATTCTTTTCATCGATGAGCTGCACACGATCGTCGGTGCGGGTAACGCCGAGGGCTCGGCCGATGCAGCCAACATGCTGAAGCCGGCGCTGGCGCGGGGCGAGCTGCGCTGTGTCGGGGCCACGACTCTCGACGAGTTCCGCAAGCACATCGAAGGCGATGCGGCACTGGCGCGCCGCTTTCAACCTGTTTTCGTGGGTGAACCCTCGGTCGAGGACACGATCTCGATCCTGCGCGGTCTGAAGGAGCGCTACGAGGTCCACCACGGCGTTCGCATCCAGGACTCGGCGCTCGTCGCCGCGGCGACGCTCTCCCATCGTTACATCAGCGATCGCTTCCTGCCCGACAAGGCGATCGACCTGGTCGACGAGGCCGCGAGCCGGGTGCGGGTGCAAATCGATTCGATGCCCGAGGAGCTCGACCAGCTCGAGCGCAAGTGCATGCAGCTCGAGATCGAGCGCGAGGCCCTCAAGAAGGAGACCGACAAGGCTTCCCGCGAGCGCCTCGACGCCGTCGAGCGGGAGATTGGCAACCTGCGCGAATCGTCCGACGGAATGAAGGCGAAGTGGCAGGCCGAGAAGGCGCTCATCGCGGCTGTTCGCGAGGCCAGGGAGCAGCGCGAGTCGCTCACCGCGGACTATCAGCGCGCCGAGCGCGCCGGGGATCTCGAGCGGGCCGCCGAGCTTCGCTACGGCCGCCTGGTCGAGCTCGAAAAGCGCCTCACGCAGAAGGAGAAGGAGCTCGCGGACCTCCACCAGGCCGAGGGCAGCATGCTCTCCGAAGAGGTCACGAGCGAGGAGATCGCCGAGATCGTCTCGAAGTGGACGGGTGTGCCCGTCACCAAGATGCTCGAGGGCGAGCAGGCGAAGCTGCTCACGATGGAGGAGCGCCTCGCCGCGCGCGTCGTCGGCCAGCGCGAAGCCATCACCGCCGTCGCGAATGCGGTGCGACGGGCGCGCAGTGGATTGCAGGATCCGAATCGGCCGATTGGCTCATTCATCTTCCTCGGCCCGACGGGCGTCGGCAAAACGGAGCTGGCCCGCGCGCTCGCCGAGTTCCTGTTCGACGACGAGCAGAGCATGATTCGCATCGACATGAGCGAATACATGGAAAAGCACACCGTGGCGCGGCTCCTCGGCGCGCCGCCGGGCTACGTGGGCTACGAGG
>JANNQH010000278.1:0-11635 GCA_031400655.1 Deltaproteobacteria bacterium
GTCGCTTCGGCCAGCACCTGCACACCGCCCGCCCGCACGAGGGCGTCGAAGAACTCGCGGCTCGGCTGGACGCGCAGGGCAAACTCGCTGGGAAGGGCGGCCACGACCTGGGGCCGCCCGTCGGACTCGTCGACCCAGGCGACGGCGGCTGCGACACCGTCCTGGCGCAGCAATCGCCGCAGCGCCCGCATCAGCAGTGCCTGCCCCTCGACACCGACACCGTCGCGCGGCGCATCGGGCGGCAGCAGCATCACGTCGATCAGCGCCGTCTCCGCGGCACGCCGGCGATCCGTCGCACGCTTCGAATCGTGGCGGCGATCGAGCGCAGTGGACGCAAGCGCGCCCACGCGCGAACCGGTGCTCGCGTGTCCCCCCATGTGCGCGGTGTAACCGATCTCGCGCAGCCCTGTCAACGCGCGAGGCGCACGGACCGGGCTAGAAGGTGTCGTCGCGGGCCGCCTGGCGGGTCTTCTTCTCGACTGTTTGTTCGCTGAAGGTGCGCTCGGGGGCGGTCCCGGCGCGGAAGGGCTGGAAGTAGGCGTCCTGCGTATTGGCGTCGGCGAGCAGACCCGAAACCTTGTCGACGCGCCGGAATTCGATGTCGGCGGGGGCCTCGAATTCGCGATTCGGAAAGGCCGCCGCGGCGACCTTCATGAAGTCGCCCCAGATCGGGAGCGCCGTCGTGCCGCCGGTCTCGCCGTGGCCCAGCACGGTGTTCTCGTCGTTGCCGACCCAGACGCCGGTCGTGATCTCGGGGGAGAAGCCGATGAACCAGGCGTCGGAGTATTCGTTGGTCGTGCCGGTCTTGCCGGCGAAGGTTCGGCCCAGCTTCGCGAGAGCGGCGCCGGTGCCCTCGCGGACGACGGCCTGGAGCATGTCGCACATCAGGTAGGCGTCGGCGGGGCTCACGACCTGGCTCCCCGGATTGCGGTCGTTGCTCCAGGTCGCGTCGCCGGCCGCGGTCGTTTCCGGGATCGCTTCAGGAGTCGGCGGAAGCGGCGTGAGCGGCGGCGGATCGGTCCCGAGCGCCACGTCCGCGAGCAGCTCCTTCCCGTCTCGATCGACGACCCGTTTGATGAACCGCGGCACGAGGCGCTCGCCGCCGCGGGGATAGACGGCGTAGGCCCGGGTCAGCTCGAGCAGCGTCACGGCGCTCGTACCCAGCGCGAGCGAGAGGTCGGGCGTGAGCTTCGACTCGATCCCGAAGCGCCGCGCGTACTGGATCACGTAGCTCGGGCCGATGTCCCGGAAGAGATAGACCGTCGCGTTGTTGATCGATTTCTTCAGCGCGTCGCGCATCGTCATCGGGCCGTAGGATTTGCGGCCGTAATTGCGCGGCGCCCAGACGAAGCCGCTGGTCGGGTCGGTGTACACGACGGGGCGGTCGATCACGGTCGAGACCGGGGTGTAGCCGCGGGAGAGAGCGGCGCCGTAGATCAAGGGCTTGAAGGCCGAGCCCGGCAGCCGCTGCGCCTGCACCGCGCGGTTGAACTCGCTCGCCTTGAAGTCGTAGCCGCCGATCATCGCGAGGACTTCGCCGGTCCGGTTGTCGAGCGAGAGAAGCGCACCCTGTGCGAAGGGCGTCTGTCCGATGTCGAGGCGTACGACGCTCGAGCTCTCGCCGGCCTCCGTATCGGACTTCATTTCAGCGAGCGCGACGAAGGGGACGACGTCGCCCGCGCTGAAGATCGAACCGATCTCCGACACTTCGTAGGGCGCCGATTCGGGATTCGGCTTCCTCGCCCACTTCACGTCCGAGAGCGCCGCCCGGCCCTCGACGCCAGCACCAAAGCCGACGCGGGCGAGCTGGCGCGCGCCATCGACTTCGAGCACTAGGCCTTCGAGGGGCTCGCCTGCCGCGAGCCGTCGCCGGATCTCGCTCGCGGCTTCTGCTTCCTGGGACGCGGCGAGCTGTTGCGCGGATTCGTTCGGTGCGAGGGAGGCGGAGAGCTCGGCTGGCTTGGCTGCGGCGCTCTTGTCGGCCAGCTTGGCGAGCCCCGCGTTTGCAAGGCCGATGCGCACGAGCTCGTCTTCGCGCTCGGAGACCTCGATCTTGCGGAGCGGACCTCGGTAGCCGTGGCGATGGTCCTGGGCGATCAAGCCGCGTTGCACCGCTGCGCGGGCCGTGTGCTGGAGCTCGAGGTCGAGGGTCGTCTCGATCTTCAGACCCTGCTCGAGCACGACGTCTTGTCCCAGCTCCTTGTAGAGCAGGCGCCTGACCTCTTCGCTGAAATAGCCCGCGACCTCGAAGTTCTCGCGCTCCGGGTGGTCCTGGATCACCGGCGGCGCAGCGAGCTCCCGGTCGTAGGTCGCCTGGTCAATGTGATTCTCGGCCAGCATCCGGCCGAGCACATAACGCCGCCGCCCCTCCGCCGCCTTGGGATTGCGGTTGGGCTCGTAGTCGCTCGGCCGCTGCGGCAGGCCCGCCAGCAGCGCCGCCTCGGAGATCGTGAGGTCCTTGGCTTCCTTCCCGAAATAGCTGCGCGCCGCCTGGCCGATGCCGTGGGCGCCGTTTCCGAAGTAGATCTGGTTCAGATAGAGATAGAGGATCTCGTCCTTCGTCAGCTGCTGCTCGAGCCGCCAGGAGAGCAGGATCTCCTTCAGCTTGCGCTCGTAGGTCCGCTCCGAAGAGAGCAATAGACTCTTCACCGTCTGCTGCGTGATCGTGCTGGCGCCCTGGGCGATCCCGCCCTCGCGCAGGTTCGCGAGCGCAGCGCGCAGGATGGCGACGAAGTCGAAGCCCTCGTGCTGATAGAACTTGCCGTCTTCGGCGGAGACGAAGGCGAGCTTCACGTGCTTCGGAATCTCTGCGATCGGGACGAGGCGACGTTGCTCGGTGTAGAACTCGGCGATCACGCGGCCCTTGCGGTCCAGCACGACGCTCGTCACCGGCGGGCGATAGTCCGCGATCCCCTGGAAATCGGGCAGGTCGCGAACCACGAGGAAATAGACCGCTGCCGCCCCGCTCGCCGCGCCGACGATCGAGACAGCCAGCAGAGCCAGGGCGATCCGGATCCCCCCAGACCGGAAAAATGCCATGTGTACTCCGAGAAGGGTCAAGCTAGCCGACGTCTCCGCCCGTGCGCTACCGATTGGCCGCCGCGCCCGGTCCCTGCATCGCTCGCTCGTTCATTGTTTCGGCGCGGCAGGGCTGTGTCCTAACCCTCGCGAACCTCGCGGAGCTCTCATGTCCTCTCCCGCACGCTCTTCATCCTCTTTATCAGGCGGCCTGCCGCTCACGCTCGCCTTCGTCATGGATCCCGTCGAGCGGGAGCCGATGGCAGCGTCGACCACGATCGTCCTGATGCGCGAGGCCCAGGATCGGGGGCACCGCGTGCTCTACGTCGATCCCGCCGATCTCTGCGTCGACAATGGACGCGTTCGGGCCGAAGCCGCCCCGATCACCCTCGACCTCGCGAGCGAAGCCCCCGTCCACCGCGGGGAGGCGCGGACCTACGATTTCGACCAGGAGATCGACGTCGCCTTCCAGCGCAAGGACCCGCCCGTCGACCGCGACTACATCGTCGCCACCCAGATCCTCGACGTCTGCCAGAAGACCCTCGTCCTCAATCGGCCGTCCAGCGTCATCGCCTTCAACGAGAAGCTCCTGGCTGTTCGTTTCGCCGATTTGATGCCCGAGACGCGTGTGACACGTCACATTCGAGAGCTGCGCGAGTTCATGCAGGCCCACGGCGGGCAGATGATCGTGAAGCCCCTCGACGGCAAGGGCGGCGAAGGGATCTTCCACGTCGTCGAGGACGATCGGAACCTGACCTCGATCCTCGAGCAGTCGACGCAGTTCGGGAAGCGCTCGGTGATGGCCCAGCAGTACCTGCCCGCGGTTCGCAAAGGCGACAAACGGATCCTGCTGCTCGACGGCGAGCCGATCGGCGCCGTATTGCGCGTGCCCGCCGCCCACGAGTCGCGCGCGAATCTGCATGTCGGCGGCACCCCCGCCCAGGCGCCTCTCGATGAGAAAGACCGCCGGATCATCGCCCGCGTCGGCCCTTTCGCCCGGGACCACGGGCTCTTTTTCGTCGGCATCGACGTGATCGGGGGTTATTTGACCGAAATCAACGTGACGAGCCCGACGGGGGTGCAGGAGATCAATGCCCTCGAGAATGCAAGACTCGAGGCGATGGTCATGGATCGGGTCGAGGCGATGGTGGCGGGGCATTGAGTGACGCACCGACCCCGGTGTCACCGCCTGCGTTAACGTCTCCCCATGACCGGCAACGCCGAGATCGAGGGTGCGCGACCGACGGACGAGACCCGCCGCTATGGCATTCTCGTCGTCGACGACGAGGACGCGATCCTCGAGTCGATCGAGCTGACCCTCGGAGCCGAATACCGCGTCTTCACCGCCAGCAGCGCGCAGCAGGGCCTCTCAATCCTCGACCGCGAAGAGATTGCGCTGGTCATCTCCGACCAGGTGATGCCGGGAATGAGCGGCGTCGAGTTCTTCGAGCGGGTGATCGAGCGCAATCCCCGGGCGATCCGGATCCTCCTGACGGGTTATTCGGACATGCCGTCTCTCGTCCGGGCGATCAACGAGGGGCGCATCTACCGCTACATCGCGAAGCCCTGGGAGCCGGACGAGCTGCGCATCAGCGTCAAGCGCGGGCTCGAGGTCTACGAGCTCTTCAGTGAGAACGCGCAGCTCGCCGCCGCCCTGGCCGAGGCCAACGAGCGGCTGCGCGCCGAGAACGTCTACCTCCGGCGGGAGGTCGAGGCGCGCTATTCGTTCGAGGGCATCATCGGGAATGCGCCGGTGATGCAGAAGGTCTTCGACATCACCCAGAAGGTCGCGCAGACCGATGCGACGGTCCTGCTGACGGGGGAGACCGGCACGGGCAAGGATCTGCTCGCCCGGGCGATCCATTATTCGGGGCCCCGCAAGGCCAAGAAGTTCGTGGCCCAGAACTGTGGCGCGCTTCCCGAGACGCTCCTCGAGAGCGAGCTCTTCGGCCATAAACGCGGCGCCTTCACCGGCGCCCATGCCGACAAAAAGGGGCTCTTCGAGGTCGCCGACGGCGGCACGATCTTCCTCGACGAGATCGGCGAGACGGAGCCCGGCATGCAGGTCCGGCTGCTCCGCGTGCTGCAGGACGGCGAGATCCGGCCGCTCGGGTCGTCGGATACCAAGAAGGTCGACGTCCGCGTCGTCGCCGCCACCAATCGGGATCTCAAGAAGCTCGTCGCCGAGGGCCGCTTCCGGGAGGATCTCTACTACCGGCTCCGGGTCGTCGAGATCGAGCTGCCGCCGCTGCGCGATCGAGTCTCGGATATTCCCGCCCTGGCCCATTATTTCCTCGATGCCTCCGCGGGTCGCATGAAACGCACGTTCCGCGGCTTTTCGAACGCCGCCATGGACCGCCTCGTCGCCCACCGCTGGCCGGGCAACATCCGCGAGCTCGCGAACGAGATCGAGCGCAGCGCCGCGCTGGCCGGCCCGGAGGAGACGATCGGGCTCGAGAACCTCTCGGAGCACGTGCGCGGGGCGCGACCCAACCGCGCGGCCGGGATTGCCGGGCCTGTCCGCCATCCATTCGACAGCCATGCCTTCGACGGCCAGCACGCCGCGGGATCCGCCGAGGGCGGAGCACCCAGCTACACCGACTGGGATCTCAATCGCTCGGTCGACGCCCTGAAGGCCCGCATGCTCGTCACCGCCGTCCGCGAGACCGGGAGCAAGAGCGCCGCCGCCGAGAAGCTCGGGATTCCGCGCCAATCGCTCCAGAAGATGATGAAGCGTCTCCAGATCTCGGACAGCGAGCTTTCGGGCGACGGGGCTGACGCGTCCGATTCCGACCACGATTGAGCGAGGAATTTCCTCGAAACTTCGACTTGTCGGGGTAGAATGCGGTCGATGGAAATGCTTTCGGCCAGCCGCTTCGAGACGCCCGTCGGACCGCTGCGCGTCGTCTGCAGCGACAAAGGTCTCGCCTACCTCGAGCTGCCCCACCAGAACGGCCGCGGCCTCGCCGGCTGGATGAAGAGCCACGCTCCCGACGCCAAGCTTCTCGACCGCCGCGCTTCGAACGACGCCGTCATCGACCAGATCCTCGAGTACACCGCGGGCCACCGCCGCAGCTTCGAGATCGACCTCGACCTCCGCGCGACGCCCTTCCAGCTCGCGGTCTACAAGCACGTCGCGAAGATCGTCTACGGCCAGACGCTCGCGTACTCGGACGTTGCGCAGGTGTTAGGCCAGCCCAAGGCGGTCCGCGCCGTGGGTGCAGCGAACGGCGCGAATCCGATTCCGATCGTGATTCCGTGTCATCGGGTGATCGCCCGGGGCGGGGCGCTGCAGGGGTATGCGGGCGGGCTCGAGCTCAAGGCGAGGTTGCTGGCGATGGAGTCGGCGGGGCCGGGAAGCGAGCCCAGGCAGGCGCGGCTTTTCTAGTCATAGGATTGCCGACGGATCGAGTCTCATGCCTCCGACGCCTCAGACTCTCCGGGAACGCTGCGCAGGCTCGCTGGTCGGTCTCGCGTGCGGCGACGCCGTCGGAACGACGGTCGAGTTTCAATCGCGCGGGACCTTCCCGCTGGTCACGGACATGGTCGGGGGCGGGCCTTTCGGGTTGGGGCCCGGTCAATGGACCGACGACACGTCGATGGCGCTGTGTCTGGCTGAGAGTCTGCTCGAAGCCAGCGGCTTCGATCCCGTTGACCAGATGAACCGCTACCTCGATTGGTGGCGGTCGGGCTATATGAGTTCGACGGGCGAATGCTTCGACATCGGGATGACCGTCCGATCGGCGCTCGCTCGATTCGAGTCGACTCGAGACCCCTTCGCCGGATCCGAGGATCCCGAGACAGCGGGAAACGGGGCGCTCATGCGACTCGCGCCGGTGGTGCTCTTCTACTACCCGGCCTGGGAGCGGGTTCAGAGCTTTGCCGTCGATTCATCGCGCACGACCCATGCGGCGTCGGAGGCGCTCGACTGCTCGCGCTTTTTGGCGCACGTCATCTCCGGCGCGCTCGCGGGATCGTCGAAGCCCGAGCTCCTCGATGGAGAGTCTCTTCGGCTCGCGTCGCCCCGAGTCGCGGCTCTCGCGGCGGGATCGTATCTCCACAAGGCGGAAGGGGATGTGTCCGGGACCGGGTATTGCGTCGCGTCGCTCGAAGCCGCGCTCTGGTGTTTCCACACAACCGATTCGTTCGAGCAAGCGATCCTGCGCGCCGTGAATCTCGGCGACGACGCGGATACGACGGCGGCGATCGTGGGGCAGATCGCGGGCGCCTACTACGGGTTGAACTCGATTCCGGAGGCATGGCGTTCGCGGTTGCACTGGGGACCGGAGATCGAGCAGTTTGCGTATCGGCTTGCGGCGGCGCATGGCGAGGATTGAAGCACGCGCGCTCCTGATCTGAGAGAAATCTGATCTCGATTGGATCGATGATCGAGATCGTTGGGTTGCCGTTCTGTCGAACGAGTGCTGCAATGCGCAGAGGAGGTGGCTATGCCCATCGAATCGATTCCGAATGTCGATTTTTCGCGCATCCCGTCAGAGCTGGCCGGGCACTGGGTGGTGCTCCGGCTCGGCAACGATCAGGAGATCGTCGGTCAAGGAACGACGGCACTCGAAGCGATGCGACAGAGCAACATCGATCCCGACGACGCTCGGTACGCACTGACGCAGGTTCCCGACGATCGTATGGGCGCCGCAGGAATTGCATACCCTGTCCATCCGAACGTTCCGCGCTGACTATACCCGGATGGGTGACGGCCGTGTCCGTCCGTATTAGTTCGTGCAGATCGGAATCGGTGACCGACGATCGGCCCGGGTACCGATGCTCGTGGATACGGGAGCCGACGCGTGTTTCGTCGACCACCAGGTCGCGTACTCGATCGGCATCAATCCGGTCGACGGGGGAGCGATGGGGACGGTGCTGGGGATTGCATCAGAGCAGCCGACGGCGCGCTACCCGGTCGATCTGCACGTTCCTTCAATTGGGCTGAGTATTCGGGTCGACATCTTTTCTCGATCCTGAACATACCCGGATCGAACGGCTTGCTCGGGCACTTCGGGTTCTTGGATCGATTCCGCCGAGTTTCGTTCTATCCGGGGAAATCGTTCGAGCTGGAGCTGCGATGAGGCCCCCTCAAACCTTCGCCAACGCCTGCTCCAGATCCGCCAGCAGATCCGCCGCGTTCTCGATGCCCGCTGCATAACGGACGAGGCTGTCCGTCACGCCGAGCTTGAGTCGATCCGCCTTCGGCACGTCCCAGAAGGACATCGTGACCGGCAGCTCGATCAGGCTCTCGACGCCGCCGAGGCTCGGGGCCTGGTAGGGAATCGTCGTGGCGTCGATGAAGCGCATGGCGCCGGCGAGATCGGTGTTGATCTCGAAGGTTACGACACCGCCGTAGCCCTTCATCATGCCGATCGCGATCGCATGGTCGGGATGGCTTGCGAGGCCTGGATACCAGACGCGGCGGATCTTGGGATGCGCTTCGAGGTAGCGCGCGAGGGCCATGCCGTTGGCGTTGTGGCGCTCCATGCGGATGTCTAGGGTCTTGATGCCGCGCAAGAGGAGCCAGGCGGCGTGGCTGTCGATGATGCCGCCGAGGACGCCGAGCGCCTTCCGGACGGGCTCGATCATCTCCTTCGGGCCCGTGAGGGTGCCTGCGAGCAGGTCGTTATGTCCACCGAGGTACTTGGTCGCGCTATGCAGGACGAGGTCGGCGCCATCGGAGAGCGGTTTGTGGTTGACGGGCGTCGCGAAGGTGGAATCGATGATCACCTTGACGCCGTGGGCGTGGGCGGCCTTCGCGAAGGCGGGGACGTCGATCACGCGCAGGTAGGGGTTGGTCGGCGACTCGGTGAAGAAGATCTTCGTATTCGGGCGGATCGCCGCTTCGAAGGCCGCGAGATTGCCCGGCTCGATCACCGTCGTCTCGACGCCCATGCGCGAGAGGAACTGGTTGATGAACTGACGCGTCCGGCGATAGCAATCGCTCGTGACGATCAGATGGCTGTCCTGCGGCAGGAGCGCCATGAAGGTCGTCGTCGCGGCACACATCCCCGATGCGAAGAGGATCGACTCTTCACCCCCCTCGAGCGCGCTCACCTTCCGCTCGACGGCGCGCCAGGTCGGGTTGCCGTAGCGCCCGTACTCCTCGCGCTGGCTCTTGCCCTCTTGATAGTCGGTGACTTCCTTCGAGTTGCGGAACCAGAAGGTCGAGGTCTGGTAGATGGGCGTGGTGATCGCGTTGGCTTCCTGCTGGCGCAGCTCGCCCGCGTGGACGGAGCTGGTGGCGCTCCCGCGATTCGACGGTTCCTTCGGCAATTCGGACATGGATCCTCCCCGCCCGGGCCCGAGGCGCGAGCAGACGACGTGCTTTCATGGCGCATCTCGCGCCTCTTGTATGAACTGTACGAACCTGTGTACGAACCTTCGAGTTGCCCTCGATGACCTTCCGATCCACGCTGAATCGCAGGCGCGATTCCTCGGGACAGGAGATCGAAGGCGGGCGCTTAGCAACTCGGCGGGAGCCCTGGCTGCGCTGCGCAGCTGTGGGCGGGTCCGAGGGTCTGCAAGCGCCTGAAATCAACCCCTTGCGTTCGAACCTGGAGTCGCAACCCTACGGCCGATGTCGGATGTCGTCAACCGGGGCCGCCAGGTACTGGTCTTCTGCGCTTCGAGCGGCAGCTGTGACCCTGTTTTTCATGCGGCGGCCGCTTCGCTCGGGCGTGCGCTCGCCCGCGCTGGCGACACCGTCGTGTATGGCGGCGGCGCCGTAGGCTCGATGGGGGCCCTCGCCGACGCGGCCCTGGCAGAGGGCGGTCGCGTGATCGGCGTGATCCCCCGCTTCATGCAGGAGCTCGAGTGGGCCCATACGGAGATCAGCGAGCTCCGGCTCGTCGATGACATGCAGCAGCGAAAGCGCGAGATGCTCTCGCTCGCCGACGCGATCGTGACGCTGCCCGGCGGCTCGGGGACGCTCGAGGAGCTCTTCGAAGCCATCACGTCGAAGCGTCTCGGCCTGTTCAGCAAGCCGATCGTGATCCTCAATCAGGGCGGCTTCTATGATCCATTATTCGCGCTGCTGCAGAGCAGCGTCACGGAGCGCTTCATGAGCGAGGCGCATCTCGAGATGTGGCAGGCCGTCGACCACGTCGACCACGTGCTGTCGGCGATCGCCGCGGCAGTCCCGTGGCCCGAGGACGCGCTCCGATTCGCGACCCGATGAATCGATCAACCCGCGCACTCGTCGACGAGCTCGCGCGAGCGTATCCGTTTCCCGATCCGCGGAGCGCTGATCGGCGGGGGCTGCTCGCGTACGGTGGCGATCTCGAGCCCGAGCGTCTGCTCGCGGCGTACGCGCAGGGCGTCTTTCCCTGGTACGACGAGCAGCCGATTCTCTGGTACTCGCCGGATCCGCGGATGGTCTTGCTGCCGAACGAGCTGCATGTCTCGCGGAGTCTGGAGAAGCGAATTCGGGCGAAGCCGTTCGTATTGACGATGGATCGCGCGTTCGGCGAGGTCATCCGCGCGTGCGCGGCTGCGCCGCGGCCGGGGCAGCGGGGGACGTGGATCACGCAGGAGATGATCGAGGCGTACGAGACGCTTCACACGCTTGGATTCGCGCACTCGGTGGAGGCGTGGGAGGGCACGGCCTCCGATCCGCACGGGCGCGCGAAGGAGGGTGTCGCTGCGGCCGCGCTCGGTGACGGCGAGGACGATCTCCAGCTGGTCGGCGGGCTCTACGGCATCTCGCTAGGGCGCGCGTTCTTCGGCGAATCGATGTTCTCGCGCGCGGAGGATGCTTCGAAGGTGGCGTTCGTCGAGCTCGTCGGACAGCTTTCGCGCTGGGGATTCGAGCTCGTCGATTGTCAGGTGAGAACGGAGCATCTGGCGCGGTTTGGAGCGAAGGAGTGGAGAAGGGGGACGTTTCTGGAGGCGCTCGAGGGGGCGCTCGAAGGGGAGACAAAGCGGGGTGCGTGGGAGTTCGAGCTGGGCACCGACCGCTAGGCTCCCGGTTCACTCACGGAGGTGTCCCGTGAATCCCCGGGCTCGGGTTGACAGGCCAGGGTCCCCGTTCATGGTGAGGTCTGGTGGGCGGATCTCGACGTGCACACGGGATCAGGGCCAGGAATTCGACGCCCCGTCGTCGTCGTTCAATCCGATGCATTCAATCGCAGCCGGGTGCTGGAGATTCGATGCGCTCCCTCAGCGATAGGCGTCGAACACCGACGGGCGGGCGCCCACCGGGACCGCTTCCGGGTAGACCTCGGCCAGCGCGTCCTTGAGCCGCGGCTCGTCGAGTCGCCCGAGGTCGAGCCGGAAGTCGGAGCCTTTGGCCGCGAGGTCGGCGTCGAAGATCCGCGCGAGGTTCTCGAGCGAGAGCGTGTCGGCCGCGACGCGTCTGTGTTCCTCTTCCGTCCGGTAGACGTCCGCCTTCCACAGCACGCTCACGCGGAAGCTGTCGAGCGGCGCGCGGTAGCGCACCTGGCCACGGTCGCTGACGGCCCAATCGATGCTCCCGTCGCCGGCAGGTGCGAGCTCCGCGCGGGGGCTGACGAGCTGGGGTTCCCCTCCGAAAGGCCCGACCGGCTCGACCTGGTGGAACATGCCGTGGTTGTCGCCGACGAGCGCGGTGTTCGCCATGGCGCCCGCGTGCTGG